>JAFSWZ010000015.1 GCA_017450125.1 Synergistaceae bacterium
ATCGAGAAGCCGGGAACGAACGAGGCCCGGCTTTTTCGTGAGGTGCAGAAGGCAGGAGGTGTGATTAGGTAATGGCATTCCGGCACGGGGTGTACAAGCAGGAAGTCCCGACATCGCTAATTCCGCCTGTACAGACGGAGGCAGGGCTTCCCGTAATAGTAGGCACAGCCCCAATACACTTAGCCTCTGACGAAGAGGCAATGAAGAACGTCAACAAGCCGCAGCTGATATACACGTACGCTGAGGCTGTGGAGCTGTTCGGGTATTCGCGGGACTGGGAGAAATATACGCTGTGTGAGTTCATGTACAGCCAGTTTGCGCTGTTCGGGATGAGTCCGTGCGTGTTAATTAACGTACTCGACCCGACGAAGCACAAGGAGAAAATCACCAACCGCGAGTTCGCAATCGTTGACGAGGCTGTAAATCTCGGAGCTGACGTGATAATTGCGTCGGGCTTCGAGGCAGCGAGTCTTGATGTTGATGATGACATCGACTCCGGCGAGAGCAGGCAGGTTTACGAGAGAGACACAGATTATTCTCTCGACTATGACGACGACGGCAACGCGATACTAAGTGTTCTTGAGGGAGGAGCGTTGTCCGGCAAGGCTAGGGTGTTTGCGAGTTTCACTAGGGTAAAGCCTGAGATGGTGGATGTATACGACATAATCGGCGGTGTTGATGCAAGCACAGGAGACTACTTAGGCCTCGAACTGGTCAACTCTGTGTTCCCCAAATTCCGGCTTGTTCCGGGCCTTCTGTCCTCTCCCAAGTGGAGCGAGAAGCCGGAGGTTGCGGCAGTCATGCGCGCGAAAATGGACAACATCAACGGCATCTTCACGGGGCAGTCTGTAGTCGACATTCCCAGCGACACAGCGGGAGCGGACAGGTACACCGAAGCCCCCGAATGGAAAAATCGTAATAACTACATGGCCGAACGCCAGATAGTTTGCTGGCCGAAGGTCAAGCTGGGAGATGATGTGTTCCACCTGAGCACCCAGTTAATCGGCCTGATGAACAAGACAGACTCAGGAAATGACGATACGCCTTATGAATCGCCGTCAAACAAAATGTTGCAGATGAACGCCTGCGTCAATGCGGTGGGCAGGGAAATAGACTTAGGCCTCGAACAAGCGAACTATCTTAACGGTCAGGGTATCGTAACCCCATTAAATTGGATAGGGGGCTGGCGGGCATGGGGCAACAGAACCGGCGCATACCCCGCGAACACAGACCCGAAGGATGCGTTCATCCCCATTCGCCGAATGTTCGACTGGATAGGGAATGAATTTATCCTCACATTTTGGCAGAAGGTCGATAAACCAATGACTCCGCGTCTTATCAAGACGATTGTGAACAGCTACAACGTCCGGCTGAACGGTTTAGCAGCGAGAGAGTTTATACTCGGAGGACGCATAGAGTTCCAGCAGACCGAGAACGCCCTAACCGACCTCATGAACGGCATCCTCCGCTTCCACATCTACCTGACTCCGCCGCCACCAGCAGAGCAGATAGTCGGCATCCTCGAGTTCGACCCCGAATACTTGAACGTGCTGTTTGAGGCCGTGAGTTAGAGGTGAGATAGATGGCAAACGTAGTCCCAGAGAAAGGTATTAACTTCAGCGTCTACCTCGAAGGAGAAGACCTGCTCGGAGTAGCGGAGGGGAATTTTCCTCAGCTTGAGGCAATGACCAGCGAGGTCAAGGGCGCAGGAGTTGCGGGAGTTGTCGACAGCATAGTGCTCGGACACTTCAACTCGACGACAATCAGCCTGACGTGGCGCAACGTAACAAAGGACTTCCTGAAGCTGTACGAGCACACGACGCACAACCTCGATTTCTACGTGGCGATGCAGTACTACAACGCAGGAACGGGTGAGTATGAAGTCCCTCAGCTTCATGTGTACATGAAGGCAATCACGAAGAACCAGAATCCCGGCAATTTGGTAGTTGGCGACAGCATGGACGTGCAGACGGAGCATGAGGTTGTGTACATGAAGATAGAGCGGGACGGCAAGGTGTGGGTCGAGATGGACAAGTTCAACTACAAGTACATAGTCGACGGCACGGATTACCTTGCGGAAGTCAGGACAGCACTGGGCAAACAGTAGGAGGCAATCATGAAGATACAGTTGAAGAAGGCAATAACGCACAAGGGGCAGGAGTTACAGGAGCTTGACGTAGACCTCGACCGTCTCACCGGCAATGACCTAATCGACGTAGAGGAACAGGCGATGCGGGCAGGAAATAATGCGTTTTCCGCGACGGACTTTTCGCGCGTGTACTTAATCGCGGTTGCGGCACGTGCGGCGAGGATACCTGTTGAGGTGCTGCGGATGATGAACGCCCACGACTTCAACAAGGTAGTAACGGAAGTGCGCAATTTTTTGACGCTTACGGACTCCGACGAGGGCAATGGGGAGACAGAAGCCCCCGCAACCCCGCCGACGCTCCCCGCAACATCCTCCGACGGAACGCAGTCCGTCTAGCGCGTTCGGACACAGGAACATCGGTAAGAGAGTGGCTGAGTTTCCCTCTCGATGAGCTTTACGAGTGGGTGAACATAATCAATGACGAGAACCAAAAGCTGGAGCGCGAGCTAGAG
>JAFSWZ010000016.1 GCA_017450125.1 Synergistaceae bacterium
GGAACATGAACAGCGACTTCTGGCTGGAAGTTCCGAGCTACGAGAACTACGAGAAAACCGACGAACAGGGGCGGAGGCTGAAGCACATAATGGCTTGCTGGTACACGAACCTTCCGATCACGAAGCGGCATGAGTTCCTGACGCTGCTCTACCCCTACACGCCCGAAGCCTACCCCCGCTACGACAACTACGACGCAATCGAGGTGAGCCGCACGGACCGCATTCCGATGGACTACGACGGCGTGATGGGCGTGCCGATAACCTTCCTCGACAAGTACTGCCCCAGCCAGTTCGAGATTCTCGGAATAACGCAGAGAGGAGACGTACCGTTCAAGACGCGGGTCTACACGAGCGCAGACGCGCCGAACTACGGAGACCTTAACGCCCGCGCGGTCATCCGCGACGCAGACGGGACACTGCGGAGCACGTACGCACGCTTGCTCATCCGCAGGAAGCCCCGAGACGAATCAGGAGACTTCTACGAGATCGTTCATCACGGACAGCAAAATACTCCCCCAGCGTAAAATCAGGGGGAGCATCATTCTTCCTCTACGCTTTTCCGCAGCTCCCGATTACCTGCATACGGCCGATAACGTACTTCTTTACTTCCTCCATCCCAACAGCTCCGTACTTCTTCGGGTCAAAGCCGCTGGGATTCTCCGCCATGTACTTCTTCACGCCCTCCGTGTACGCTATGCGCAGATCTGTCGCGTAATTCACCTTCGCCATCCCCATGCTCACACAGCGTCTCACCTGGTCGTCCGGCACTCCCGAAGTCCCGTGAAGCACCAGCGGAACGCCAACAACCTCGAGAATCTTCCCCAGAACCTCAAAGTTCACCTGCGGAGTACCCTTATAGATTCCGTGCGCAGTGCCGATTGCAACCGCCAGCGAATCACACTTTGTGCGTTCAACGAACTCTGCAGCTTCCTGCGGGTCGGTGAAGGGGTTGATTACCGCTGTGTTGTCGAGGCCGTCTTCTTTGCCCCCGACGCGGCCAAGTTCAGCCTCAACGGGGATATTCGCGGCGTGGCAGATGTCCACAACCGAACGTGTCAGCGCAATGTTCTCCTCGAATGGCAGCTTGCTTCCGTCTATCATGATTGACGTGTAGCCCGTGTGGAACGCAAGAACCGCCGTCTCGAAGCTGTTTCCGTGATCCAGATGGCACACTACGGGCACTCCTGCCCTCTCTGCGGCGGCCTTGATGTTCGCGAAGTAGAAATCTGCACCGGCGTACTTGAGCGTTCCCGGAGTTGTCTGCATTATCACCGGCGACAAAGTTTCTTCGGCGGCGTTGAGGACGGCTATCACCATCTCCATGTTCTCAACGTTGAACGCACCGACTGCGTATTTATTCTTCTGCGCGTCGAGCAGAAGCTCTCGTGAAGTTACGAGCAATATAATTCCTCCCTAAATCGTGTAATTTGGGTTGACCGCATAATTATAATCGTCAGTGCACTCAACTACATAATCTTTCACGAGCGAGGCCGCCTTCATCGCTAATTTCCCGTCCCTAACGAGCTTGTACTGTCTGGGCATGAACTGGCTCAGGAGTCCTGCGGGAACTTCTACGCTGTCGATGTTCGCGAACAGCTTAGTGATTGCCGACTTGATTTCAGGAAGACTGAAGTAGTACCTGCATCTGTCGGAGTAGCTGTACTTGCGGGCGATTCGCTTGTCCTCGTCCGAACCGTGATAATGTTTCTGCCAGTTCTTTGGGTTATCGAGCATCACGCGTTCAAGCACCTCTATGAAGTCTGCGCGCTTTTCTGCCGGGATTAACTCACGCTCAATCATGCTGAGTGCGAAGAGTCCTTCTCTGAGCTTGAAGGTTAAAGCCGGGCCGACTTTGAGGATAGCTATTCCGTCCTCGACCATTTCGCGGAGTTTTTCTGCGGGCTGGTAATCCGTCGAATGCCCCTCGAACACGAAGCCGGGATGATTCTTCAGGGATGCGCACAGTTCTTTTGCGGCTTGTCTGTCGTAGGCGTGAATGTCCTTGTCCCCGAACTCAACGCCCGGCTGAACCACGACAGCAATAACGTCCTGCCACCTATCAGCGATTCCGTGCTCCTCGAATTTCCGTTTGTACACTGCTAACGTCGTCTCGAAGTCCTTTACACTGGTAACCTGCAGGCCTGCTTCTTCCTCCTGTGCTCCGCCGGGAATCGGTACTTCACTCCCGATGATGTACGCGGGACGAACAGCGTCGGGCTTGGACTTCAGGAGTTCCTGATACGCGGCCTCACAGACCTCGAGCAATGCTGCCCCGCGTTCAGCGATAACTTCATCGCTAAGGCGTTCATCCTTCGGGTCATCCGCGAGCTTCATGCTGGTATCCAGATGAATCTTCGTGAAACCGGCCAGGACGCACTGCCTCAATAGCTCCTTAGAGTTCGACATAGCTTCTGACTCGGGAAGGTCTGACCACACCAACGGCCCCATATGGTCGCCGCCGAGCATTATTCTTTCACGCTCAAACCCTACCTTGTCCGCCAGAGCGTAAACATAATCGCGGAAGTCTGCGGGCTTCATTCCCGTGTAGCCTCCGAACTGGTTGATCTGGTTCGCTGTTCCCTCAATCAGAACGGGAGAATCAAAACGTAATGCCTGTTCGAGGATTGCTTCTATCGCGAGCTCGTTTGCTGTGCAGTATGACGGAATACCGGCGTGAATACCGGCCTTCCTCTTGTCGGTCATCGCAACTAAAGGATTCTTCATGGTTTAACCCCTCTCTATCATCTCTCTGACTGTCTCGGGAGAAATGTTGCCCTCCATCGGCCCGAACGCCATAACGTTAAGCGCACCGGCAGCCGCTCCCATCCTGGCCGCATCGGCAAGGGATTTTCCTTCCGCGAGACCGCAGATGAATGCTGCGTCGTACGAATCTCCTGCTCCCGTAGCGTCAGCCTGTTCGACCTTGTAGATGGGCTGCTCTGCTTCGAGGCCCTTGCGCGTCCAGATCTGCGAACCCTTGCCGCCGTTCTTCAGCACGAGGATTTCGAGCGAAGGATTCTCGAAGACTGCCTTGATGGCTTCATCAACGTCCTCTTTGCCCGTGAACATCTTTATCTCGCTCACTCCGGGCATCAGGATCGACGAACTCATGAAGACTTCCTGCAGAATGCCGAAAACTGCCTTGTCCTTCATCATTTCGGGGCGGATGTTGGGGTCAAAGGAAATTTTCACGCCGGCGTTCTTCATCATGTTCATGAACTTCACGATCTCGCGGGCAAAATTCACGTCGCTCATGAGTGAACAGCCCATTATGTGCATGTACTTTGTGTCCTCGAAGCCTGACATTGACGCGGGGGCTTTGGCCTTCGTGAACGGAGAATTATCCGTATAGAACAAGAACTTTCTCTCGCCGTCGGCAAAGTACGTTACGAAAGCTATACCTGTCCGGCCTTCGTCGGAAACTATTACGCGGCTGATGTCTACTCCGTCCTTCTTGAGGCGGCGGGTTACTGTTTCGCCGAAGTCGTCCGCTCCGACTCCGCTGATGATTGCCGTCGAATGTCCTAACCTTGCGGCTGTGCTGATGAAGATTCCCGGTGCTCCGCTGGGGAAAGGCCCTCTGAACCAGTCCGTAGCATAAAGCGGAATTTCTTCCTGCGGCCTCATTATTTCGACGAGAAGTTCACCCATAATTACTATCTCAGGCATGATGTGTCCTCCTTAATTGTGCTGGAATTGGGATGATGAGATTGTAACATAAACCCCCCGCCGTTTTCAGCAGGGGGTGAACGCTTCGTTAAGGGTGAGCGATGATGAACGGCTGTTCGCGCTGATCCGGCGGAAGTATCGAGTGGTCAAACCACATCGAGTAGAACCGCTCGGCGTTGTTCACGGTGTAGCCGTCCTGCAGGTGGTCTGAGGTGTCGTAGGGGTCAACCATAACCAGAACGTCATCAAGTGTGTTGTCCGTGCCCATAGTGTCATAGCCGATGATAACTCTCCAGTGTCCGCCCCACTCGACATTCTCTACAATGATGGGGATTCCGGCAGAGAGATTCTCACGGACGAACGACATGAACTCGTCGTACTCCTCGAACCTTGCGTGAGTTAGGCTGCTTTCCGTCTTCCAGCCCAGCCTATCAAAGAACGCCAGCATGTCCTTCGGTGTTGTGCCTATGGGGTAGGCTCGAGTCTTCATGTCGTGCGAGAGCATCTCTTCAGTAAAATCCTTAACGCCGTAATACCAGAGCACCGTCAAGGCACTTGCAGGGCCGCAGGTGTATTCCGTTGTCTGCTGGTAGGTGGGGTAGTTCGTGAGAATTATGCGGCTGTCGGTTGAAGCTGCCTCGTAGAAGTCCGTAACCGTGTCGAAATACACAGAGCCTTTGTGATTTATCTCTGCGGGGGCTGAGGAAGCACCTTCACTCGTTGTGTCGAGGCCTTCAGGGAACGGAATCACTCTGACTCCCGCACTGCTCACACCGCAAAGAACCAGCAAACACATTAACGCTGAAAGTATCTTCTTCATTTCACAACTCCTATCACTAAATCAACGTCCCATTCATAATAGGGGTTGGAGAGTATTACGCCGTCTGCTGTATCCTTCATCTTGCTTCTGACGTTGACTTTGCGCGGAACTTTCAGGCCTTCGGTGTTCCTGTACCAGAAGACAACATCTGCTCTCTCCGACGCGAGTGCCGCAGAACGCCCGCCCGCATCCACGCTGATTAAGCGTACATTCTTCTTGAGACGGCGGCCGATTTCAGCGAGAATTGCTGTGTTGTAGCCCGCAGGACGGCCGTCAGCCGCGATAAAGTCTATCGGCGGGAGGTCTCCTGTTACGGCGGCACGTATTGTCTTTGCTCCCTTGAACTCCGAGAACTTCACCTGTTCCGGCTCACCTGCAAGCTCCGTGATGTACTTCTTCTCGAGGCGGGCAAGAGTACCGTCCTTCTTCATGGCGGCTATTGCGCCGTTGAACTCCTGCTGAAGTTCCGTGTTGCCCCTCTTGAAGCCGAATGATATTGTCGAGGGCATCATGTTCAGCGAGAACTGTATATCGTACTGGGGATTGTTTTTGACGAGGTACATTCCGACTGCTTCAGGAAGAATTATCTCGTCAATCCGTGTTGAACGCAACGCCATCTGCATCGACAGCAGGGAGTCGAAGAAGCGTATCACCCTTCTTGTCTTTATGATTTCGGTAAGGAAACCGTCAAGCCCGTCTTCCTGCATCCAGTCATTAGCTCCGCTCTCACTGATGAGGGGTGCTAATGCCTTCCTCAAATCGTCAAGCCCCTCCTGAAACTCCGCCTCAGTCGTCCCGAGCCACGTGAGGACTCCGCTCTCCACAACATTTTCTGCCCCGAAGCACGAGGCCGCCGACAGCACCACAAGCATAACTGCACACAATAACTTCTTCATTCTTCTCCTCCTGCAACATCAAATATCTGCGAAAATCCCGTGATGTTCAGTATGCTCATCACTTCATGAGAGACATTCACGAGCTTTATGGGACTGCTTCTCCTCTTGGCCAGAGAAAGAAGAACCCTCAGCCCCATGCTCGAAATGTACTCGAGGCTTCCGCAGTCGAACACAACAACTTCGTCCTTGCCTTCACCCAGCACTGACGCAACGGCATCGCTGAAGCTGTACGCGTTTGTCGCGTCGATGCGTCCCGAAAGCGTGAAGGTCAGAGCTTCAGAATCGCGCGAAAAATCAACCGTGAGCTTTCCCATAGTTCTTGCGCACCGTTAGTTCCACGCCGTCCCGACGAACGCCGACAGATACCTCATCGGCAATGTTAGCGATGATCGATTTCTCGAGTTCATCCCAAGCGTCGGAGTCTTCCTCAGCTTTAACGTCCTCCTTGTACTTCTGCATTGACCAGGCGTACATTGCTCTGGACATTCCTGCATCGAGGGATAACATACCGTACTCCGCAATTCCTGGCCCGTACTCTGACTGAAGCGCGAAACCCTCCTCCATTCCATACAGGCCGGCCTCAAAGATACAGCGGATCTTTTCCATGATGCCCAGCCGTGCTGTGTTCCGGCCGCTGGTCGATACTGAGAGGAGCTCCCTGCGCTTCGCGTAATCCAGCTCAGATTTTGCCGACAGGTGAAGCGTGCAGTCCTTGCCCTCGTGCTCAATCCAGAACTCCGCGCTGAATGAGCCCGCTATTGACTGAACCATATTCAGCATTTCCTCAGCAAGAAGCCTGAGCCTCAGTGCCTCTTTGCCTGTGAGGCCTATGGACCCCGCGATTCTCTCCGTAAGCTCGAGAGCCTCATTGGCTGATGCTGTGCTGCCTGCGATTGCGATTCTGTATTCTGCCATTCTACATACCTCCGTAAAGATTAAGTATTGCACTCTTGAAGTCCCACCAGCTTGATGCTTTCGGCGGAGCTTTCCGCAGGTGTATGAACTTTTCCCACTCGTAATAAGGCTGTGAGAGTATAACACCTTCGGGAACATCCGGCTGAGTTTCTGCGTCAGAGTTGACCTCGTACCAGAAGACTACGTCGGCTCTTCCCGATGTCAGCGCGGCAGTCCTTGCTCCTGCGTCGGTCTCTGTGAGCTCGATGTTCACGCGGAGGATGCTGCCGATTTCCGCGAGTATCGCCGTGTTGAAGCCTGCGGGTGTGCCGTCGGGAGCTATGTAGTCCAGAGGCGGAAGGTCGCCCGTAACCGCAACCTTGACCGTCGGTGCTCCGTCGAACCTCTGGAACTTCACGGGGTCAGGGTCTTTTCGCGAGGCCAAGTAACTGCCCTCAAGGACTGACAGCGTCCAGTTGTCCCGCAAGAGCTTCAATGCTTCGTTGAACCTGTCGCGGAGCTCCTCGTCCTCAGCACGGAAACCGAACGACAGACCCATTCCCTTAGAGCGCAGGACTAACGTAGCTTCGAGCCCGTCATTCATCCTCAGGACGTATTCTGCCGCCGCCTCAGGAAGAACCATCTCGTGAATCTCCTTCCTGTTCACCGCCATCAACATGCCCGTGATGTTGTCGTAGAACTTCACGATGACTTCAAGATTTCCGTTTGCTGGGGCAAAAGTCTTCTGCCACTGTTCTGAAAACTCTTCCTCCGTAGTGTTGAGCTTCGCGAGCAGGCCGAGACGTATGAGGCTCTTCTCTGCCGGACTGACCAGTGCCGCCATAACCAGCACAACCGCAACTGCGCATAATACCTTCTTCATTTGGTGCCTCCTGTTCTTTGTCGTTCGACGAGGGACGCGAAAAGCCCTTTTCTGCTCATGAGGTCGTCATAGCTGCCTTCTTCCGCGATTCTTCCGCCGTCAATCACCAGAATACGCCCGCAATGCCTGACTGTCGAGAGGCGGTGCGCAATAACTATACGTGTGCACTTCAGGCCGTCAAGCGACTCGGAGACTATCCGCTGTGTGATGTTGTCGAGCGCGCTTGTTGCTTCGTCGAAGAGGAGAATCTTCGGCTTAGGGGCAATTGCGCGGGCAATGATTATTCTCTGACGCTGGCCTCCTGAGATCGTGCCTGCTCCCTCGCTTATGAGAGTGTGCATCTTCATGGGCATTCGGCGGATGTCGTCGGCAATACCGGCCATTTCGGCGGCTTGCCACGCGTCGGCTTCGGTGAGGTGCGGAGCAGAGATGACTATGTTGCTGTAGATGCTGCCGGGAAAAAGCCTGCTGTTCTGCATTACGCACCCGATGCTTCGCCTAAGCGCGCGGAGGTTGAGGGTCTTAATGTCGCTGCTGTCGTAGTAGATGACTCCGCTGTCCGGCGTGTCGAACCCAAGCAGAAGCCTCATCAAGGTACTTTTTCCGCACCCGGACTTCCCGACAATCGCGACGTATTCGCCTAGCTTTACGCGGAACGAAATCTTGTCGAGGACGAGCGGCGACTTCGCGGAGTACCTGAAGGTTACGCTGTTGACCTCAATTCCTCCCCTGACGCGCGCGGGTGTCCTGCCCTGCGAGATTTCAGGTACTTCTTCAAGCACTGGACGAATCATGTCGGCCATCGGCCCGATCATCGCCATCGAGAGAGTTACCCCGCACAGCGCAGTGAACGCACCTGACAGCATGCCGTACGACACCGTGAACGCCATGTACTCGGCTGGCTGAACCTTCGCGCCCCACGCGGCACGGTAGAGCAGGAACGTTCCGGCGAGCATCACGACGGGCTGAATTACGTTCGTGAGCTTCAGGAACAGCGGAGGGTTGTACTCGAGCTTTGCGTCCTTGCTGTAATGACCTGCCCACTTCGAGAACGCACGTTTCTCCGAGCCCGTGAGACGTATCTTCTGTATGCCGGTTATCAGCGCGTAAAGCAGTCCGTATTCCTCAGCACGGAGCTTGGTTCTGCGTTTCAGCAGCTTCGTGTGCCACCACGCCGACAGGACAGCGAGTGCCGCCATCACCGACACGATACACAGCGCGGGGAAGACCAGCGACGGCGCGAAGGCAAATATCTGCTGGAGGTAGACGAGGCTCATCAACGCAGTTAGTGCCGCAGAGAAAATCACTTCCGCCCCCATCGAACAGAGCATCTCTGTGCCCGAAACCCTCTGCGCAAGTTCCCCTGCTGAATACTTCCTGAAGAACTCAGCAGGAAGATTTATAACACGCATCATCACCGCCGCGTTCAGTGAAGTGTTGGTCTTGAGCTGTATCCGCGCGAGCAGCAGCATCTTCGAGACCGTCAGCAGTGCCGCAGAGATTCCGGCGCACGACATGAACACTATCAGTGAGGCCAGAGCTCCGATGTTCTGCGTGTGAATCGCGTGGGTGTAGATTATTCGGGTCAAGTAGGGCGGAATCATCGACACAAGAACGGCGGCGAGAGTTACCAGCGCGATATAGACGATGTCGTAAAGGGAGATGCATTTTGCCGCGAAACTCAGCAAGTCCTTAACGCCCAGCTTTTCCGCCGGAAGAGGACGGTAGAAGCACACCGCCTCAGCCTTCAGCTCCTTCTGCGTTGAAGCGTTCACGCGAACGGTCTTTCCCGTATCGTAATCCCTGTACGTGTAGCCCCGCCAGTCAGGGATCAGTGCGGCGTAGTCTCCAGCCTTCGTCGTTGCAAGGTACACGCCTGCCGCGTCCTTGTACCAGCCGTCAGTGAGCTCGACTGTCCTGCGCATCACACCGCACGGCCCGAAAATGTCTTCAAGCGTATCGTGTTCAAGAAGTGCCTCAGGTACTCCGAACACTCCGGCAATCTCAGCAACAGCACCCTTAGCTGACTGAACGGAAACTTTTTCGCCGTCTACGGCCTCCGCAATCTTCCCGAAAGCATCGGCAAACGCTTCGTTGTCCGAGTTGACCCGTATTCTTATCTGTTCATCAAACCATCCCATGAGTGCACCTCATTCGTTCGTGATAAGTTCAGCGTAATACTCACAGCGTCCCATCAGCTCAGCGTGAGTGCCCCTGTCGAGGATTTCTCCCTGCTTCATCACGATGATTTCGTCGCAGTCCCGAATTATCGAGAGGCGGTGAGAGATGATGATTCGGGTTATTCCGCGTGCGGCTATGGCCGTCATGATCTTGTACTCGGTCTGGCTGTCCAGCGCGCTTGTAGCTTCGTCCATGATGATTACCGTCGGGTCTTGGGCGAGCACTCCCGCGATCTCTATCCTCTGACGCTGTCCGCCGGAAAGGTTGCGTCCTCCTTCGCTCACAGGGGCGGAGTAATCACCTTCACGCTGGACTATCTCGTCGTGAATCGCGGCATCACGTGCGGCAAGGACAACCTCGAAGTTCTCGATGGACTTGTCCCACATCCTGATGTTGTCGGCTATCGTGTCCTCAAACAGCGTTACGTCCTGAGTTACGCACGCGACACTGCCCGTAAAGACACTGCGGTTGACTGCGCTGATGGGTCTGCCGTCAAAGAGTATCTCGCCCTCCCACGCAGGATAAAGGCCGGTGAGCAGCTTTGCCGTCGTAGATTTCCCGCAGCCCGAAGGCCCGACGATCGCGACGCTGCTGCCCGGTTCAACCGTCAGCGAAAAATTCCGCAGTATCGGGGGCTCAAGCCTGTTGTACCCGAACGAAACATTACGCATCTCGACAAGCCCCGAGAGCTTGGCCAAGTCCTCGTCAGGCAGTTCACCCGACAATCCTTCGGCGAGCGGGTACTTGAAGACATCCTGCACGCGCTCCATCTGTGTGCGCATCTCCTGAAGCTGAGTACCTGCATTAATCAGCTGTGCCGCAGGGTTCGAGAACGCAGTCAGGTAGCCGTTGAACGCAGAGACGAGGCCTATCGTCCATTCGCCCTGAATGATGAGCCTCACTCCCAAGAACAGAATCAGGTTCGACATCAGCAGCGAGACGAGGGGCGGAATCTGGCCAAGCGTGGTGTTGAGGCGCGCGAACTTCACAGCCTGAGCGTTTGCGTTTGCCTGAAAGCCTGACCACCGCGTGAAGAACCCGTTTTCCGCACCGGCTGACTTTATCGTCTCGATCATGTCTATTCCCGACACAGTTGCCCCCTGAAGGTTAGCGTTGTCCCTCATCTGCACGCGAGTGATGTTGATGCGCTGCTTGGAGATTAACCGCGCAAGAAGCAGGTTGATGCACACCGACGCAACTCCCGCGAGGGCAAGAACAGGGCTGTAGTCGATCATGATGAGGAGGTTGAAGATCATCGCGGCGGAGTTCAGAAGAAGAGGCGTGAAGGTGTTGATGAGCGTGCTTGTGATGTTCTGGTTGGACTGCTGGCGCGAGGCAATATCTCCGGCCATTCTCTGCTCGAAGAACTCGACCGGCAACCTCAGTATGTGCCACAAGAACGACGCGTTAGCGACACCCGCCGTCCTGCCCTGAATCCTCAGCATACAGACAGCGTTGATGACGAGAGAAGCACATTGCGCGAGGATAACCAGCCCCAGCAGCACGAAGAAGCCTCCGGCGAGCTGTGGTGTCTTTGCGGTGAGTATGTTGTCCACGAAGAACCGCCCGAACGCCGGAAGCAGAAGCCCCGTCAATGCGGCAATCAGCGTGGTTATCGCAACCATCACGAAGGCAGGGAGAGTACCCGTCAGCCTCTGCAGCGCGAATTTCAGGATCGAGGCGGGCTTCCCTCCTTTCTCGAAGTCCTCTGACGGCGCGAACATCATGCATATCCCAGAGTACGACTTCTTGAACTCCTCGAAGGTTATGCTGACTTTTCCGCGCGCAGGGTCATTGAGGTATACCTTGTCGCCCTTGAAGCCGTCGAGCACGACGAAGTGATTGAACTCCCAGAAGATGATACACGGGAAACTGTCATGCTTCCTCAAAACTTCTGCTGTTGCCTTGAAGGCTTTGGGGTTGAGCTTGTATTTCTTTGCGACCGCGTGAATGCTCTTGAGGTTGGAGCCGTCCCGCGAGACCCCGCACTCCTGCCGCAGCTGCTCGAGAGGAATCCACAGGCCGTGATACGCCATGACCATAGCCAGCGAAGCCGCCCCGCACTCGAGAGCCTCCAGCTGCATTACGACGGGAACGTCCGCGATAGATTTTCGTGTGAACATGTTACTTCAGGAGGAAGGTCAGGGGCTTGATGGTTTGTCCGTTGACTGAAAGTTCGCCGAAGAACAGCCAGGTGAACAGTCCGAGCAGGAAGATTGCTGCCGAAGTAAGGATTATCCAAGCTCCGGGACTTGCTGCGCGTATGTAGCTGTTTAGCTGTTCGGGGGAAGAGATTTTGTTAGGATTGTCTGGCATGTCTGCACCTCACTGATATAGTTTTGCATACACAACGACCGCCGTGATTCTGCTCACAGCGGCCGGAATCGTCCTTAATTCTACGCTAGTCCGAGCCCTTCAGAAGAACACCAGCATCTTTCGTGCCCGTTGTTGGTGTTGATACCTGTTCCGCTGCCTGAGCAGTCGCAGGAGAGCTCCCACGTCAGGCCTGAGCCGTAGTTCTGGCATCTGCAGGAGCTGGTTACTTTCGCAGCGAAAAACCCTGTTCCGCCCGACACTGCCGCCATCTCGTCCTCCGAGAGCTCGGATGTCTCTGAGGGAGCTAAGTCCTCCGCCGTAATCGCGAACCCTCGAGAAGCCGCCAGCTTCACGATCGCATCAAAGCCCTTCGCACTCTTCATCGCATCCTTGAGTGCCTCATCCTGCGACACTGCTTCAAGAAACTTCTTTACGTTATCTGTCATTATCTTTGCCTCCTAATTCTGCCACAATGGATTGTCCATGACGGGAGATGTTGCGCCCGGCCGACACTTCCTTACGGCATCAATGATTCTATCAACCCATCCGCCCTTGAACAACTCGCAAGAAGAGCGTGATTTCCCCATCAGGCCATTGCCGTCGCCGAAAGCATCAGCCCGACATCCGCCGTAACAGCACCGAGAGTACCGGCACTCCCTGCAGTCGTCGTGAAGCGCGAAGTACTCGCTTGCCCGCGTGTTGATGATGCTCATGTAGTATGAGTCAGTGATGCACTGCGCGAGTCCCTGTTCGGTGATGAGGGGGAACTTCTCCTGAATCTCGAAGCCGGAGAGCGACGTACACGGCAGGGTTCTTCCGTCGGGAGCGATGTACATGACCAGCCTTGCATGCCCGCACATGCAGAAGGTTTCGGGGTCGCAGTCCGGCTTGTACGAGGGAATGTGAAACATATCCGGCTCTCTTTGGTCAGCCATGAAGAAGCCGCCGAGCATTATTCCCATCGGCATACCGTCTTCATAGTAGTGCGGGATATAGTCAAGGTACAGCTGATAAAGCTCACGGTTCGTGAATGACTCTCCGTAACCGTTTTTGAGCCATTCGCCGGAGTTGGAGACGGGGTTAGTCTTGACGCTCCTAACACCCAGCTTCCCCATGTGCCGGATACTTTCTCTGAGGGTGTGCTTGTTGCGGGTATGAAGGCACATCTCCGCCCCCGTCGGGAAGCCGTTGTCCCTGCAGAGAGCAAACGCTCTGTCCACTGCTTCTTCTGCTCCGCTGACTCCTCTCAGCCAATCGTGCCAGCCTACGCCGTCATAGCTCATATTGAACTCCGGGTGAATGTTCCTTCTGTCGAGCTCACGCAACAGGGTTTCATTGACTAATGCTCCATTGCTGTAGATTGTCCTGATGTGTATTCCGCGCTCAAGGAGTGCGTCAACGATCTCGAGGAAGTCCGGCCTCACGAGGGGTTCTCCGCCAGTCAGCGATACGTTCATCACGCCGCAGTCCCCGAGCTGGTTCACGATGTCCATGATTGTACTGTGCGGAAGCTCGCTGAACTTCGCGCTCGGTGCGGACATGAAGCAGTGCTTGCACCTGTAGTTGCACCGGCCAGTGATTGACCAGTGGGCTTGCTTGATGTATCGGGCGGGATATTTGCGGTACTTCTGGATGTCGGTGAGGGCTTGGCCGGGAGCGCAGGGTTCTACGATGCCGTTTGCCTGTGCGTCGGCGATGATTGAGCGTGTCTTGTCGGAGATGAGAGGGAGAGAGACATCAACAGTACTGTCGCAGAGATTTATTGCGTCCCACTGAGCGGGCGTGAGGAACATTGCCCCGCCGGTGTTTGCGTCAACAAGAGCATAAGGCAGACGTTCCCAGCCCCTGAGCAGAAAATTATCTTTCAGCCTGTAACTAGGCACCTTCGCCGTAATTAGAGCATCCGCAGACTCCTCCAGCCCCGAATCCTCCTTCACCCCTGCCATCGCAGTAGCACGTGCTGAACGGAACAGAGAAAATCAAAAAAGTTCCAGTTCCCTGAGGATTACACGTGCACGTTGCACCGCCAGCAACAGCCTTCATCTCGTCCTCGCTGAGTTCCTCCATCTCTGAGGGCTTGAAGTCGTCCGCAGTGAGCGTGAGCCCGTGCTTGCCCGCGAACTCGACTGCCGCTGCCGCCATAGCGTCGGTGTCCTTCGGCGTGCCGTCCGCGAGAGCCTTGAACTCTTCTAGCAGTGCCTCGTCCTTCGAGACAGCCTCAAGAAACTTCTTCATGTTGTCCGTCATCATTAATGCCTCCTCTGGGATTCAGGCACATTATACAACCTGCAGCTAAGGTATAATTCAGTCATACATAACACAAAACGAAAGGCAGGCTTCTCACAATGAAGAAATGTGTTGTTGCGGTAATGTTGGTGCTGTCGTTCACGATGGCGGCATTCGGCGAGACGATACCCGTCCAGATCGACGGAGCAGTCGGGAAACTCTCGGCAGTTATCCAGAAGCCCGAAGGCGACAAGATGCCGATGGTGATGCTGCTTCACGGGTTCACCGGCAGCAAGACCAACCGCCCCTTAACGGACACTGCTGACCTCCTCGAGAAGAACGGCATTGCGTCGATACGCTTCGACTTTAATGGGCACGGCGACAGTGAAGGCGACTTCGTGAACATGACGGTACTCAATGAGATTGAGGACGCGCGCAAAGTCTTCGAGTACGTCAAGGCTCTGGACTACGTGTCGTCGGTCGCAATCGGCGGGCACTCTCAGGGCGGAGTCGTAACCAGTATGCTGGCCGGAGAGCTCGGAGCAGAGAACGTGAAAGCCGTCGTGCTGTTCGCCCCTGCGGCAGTCCTGCGGGACGATGCGATTCGCGGCAACGTCATGGGCACTGCTTACGATGCCGGAAACCCGCCCGAGAGCGTGAAGATTTTCGGTCGCTTCGACTTGGGACGTGAATACATGGTTACGTCGCAGACACTCCCGATCTACGAGACTGCGGCCAAGTTCACTGGCCCGGCGTGCGTGATTCACGGCACAGGCGACAGAATCGTACCCTACACTTACGGCGAACGTTACTACAAGGGCTACAAGAACGGAGAGCTTCACCTCATCAACGGTGCAGATCACGGCTTCACTGGCTTCGAGGAAGATGCGGCGGAACTTGCGGTGTCCTTCCTGAAGAAACAGCTTCATGAATAATATCGATTACATCATATCTTTCTGCGTAAACCTCGCGCGGCAGATGATAGTCTCGGGCGCAAACCTCGAGCGCGTTCACCTCGCCGTCGAGGTCATCTGCAAGTCCTACGGCCTCCGCGACGTGAGCATCTTCTTCCTGAGCAACTATATTTCTCTGGGAGCTTATGACCCAGAAGGAAACTACTCCTACCGGCAGGCCTCAATTCCTCCGGCAGGAATCCACCTCGACAGGCTGCGGAAACTTAACCAGCTCTCCTACAAGATAGCGGAGATTACCCCACAGCCCAAGCTCCTCGACAAGATGCTTCATCGCGCAATGGACACCAAGAGCTACAGCAATCTTGTTGTGCTTCTCGGCAGGATCGTCGCGATGTCGTGCCTGTGCTTCATGTTCGGCGGGACGGTCAATGAGCTATTCCCCGTCGCGGCGGTAACTGCACTGATTCACTTCCTCATGCCCGTGCTCGAGAACTCAGGCCTTGACCGCATCGTCAGCAATGCCCTCACTATGTACATATCTGCTTCTGCGGCGTTGATGTTCGTGTATTCGGGCTTCAGCAGCAATCTTCCCGTGATTATGATCACCGTCTCGATGATAGTAATTCCCGGCATCCCTCTCGTGAACGCAATGCGCAACCTCCTCTGCGGGCGCGAGAACAACGGCATTCTTCAGATGCTGAAGATATTTATTGAGACGATGGCTCTTGGAATGGGAATGTATGTAGCTATCGCGATGTTCGGGCACAACGCCATTCAGAACGCAGAACATGTAGTCGCAATGACTGACCCGGTGATTCTGGTGGTGCTGTCGTACATTGCCTCTGTGGGGTTCGGGATTGTGTTCATGATTCCGCCTAAAGATTTATGGCTCGCGGGGCTGGGCGGAGCACTGGCAAGGCTTGCGCTGGTCAGCCTCACTCCAGTAACGGACAACCGTCTGCTGTTCGTAACATTGTCGGCAATGGCGGCGGCACTTTACGCGGAGTTCTTGGCCGTAACGCGCAAACAGCCTTCAACGTACTTCGTCTATCCGTCAATAATCCCGCTGATACCCGGCGACTTGTTCTTCTTCGCGATGGTTGGGCTGTATCTGGGCGACAGGGCGAGCGTTGAGAGTTACGGGGTGAACTGTCTGCTGTCATTGGCCGGACTGAGCATCGGGTTCGTGCTGAGCTCGACGGTTGCGCACCACGTCAGGAGAAGTTACTACAGGAGCAGCTTCTCTACACCTCATCAATAATCTTCATCGCCATATTGCGAACGATGCATTTCAGTGCCGGAGGCTCTATGACCTTAGCGTTCGGAGCTCCGGCCAATACCCACCTCGCAACGTCGTCAAGATGCGGCACTTCCGCAGTGAGGATTACGCTTCCGTCTTCTTGTTCTTCTGTCTTCTGTGAAGGATGCCACTTCACCAGCAAAGCAGACCCCGCAAGCCCTCCTTTGAGCCTCAGGCGTATTCTGTGCCGCTCCGTTCCGGGCGAAACGTACCACGCTGATGCTGTGTATTCCGCGCTGAAGCCTCCTTCTGTAGGCGGAATGTACCTCTCCCCAGAAGGATATACCCTCGTTATGCGGCTGATTCTGTGGGTGCTTAATGCCCCGTGCTTGTGGTTGAAGGAGATCATGTACCACGCGCTGCCTCTGAAGTAGAAATCGTACGGAGAGATTACCCACTTCCTCGCGTCTTTGCCCGGAGAAGTGTAGCGTATCTGCACAGCCTGCCCTGCGTTGCGCGCATCCGTGAGTGCCTTGAAGAGTTCGGGGTTCACCGGTTCGACAGGAATCGCGGCGAGCGTGGCTTCTGCGAGTGCTTCACCTTGTCCGGCCAAGTCTGCGGGAATGTAGTTAGCGATTTTCGCCCAGAGCTTCAGAGCGTCCTTCTTCAGGTGGGGCAGGAAGTGTGAAGCCATCTTCAGCCCCGCGCTGAGTGCCTCAATCTCTGCGGGCGTGGCCTCGATGTTCACCAGCAGAGAGCCTTCATGCTTGAGGACGTAGAGGCCGCTTCTGTGGTCGTAATCAATTTCCGCCCCCATGAAGTTGCGCATGAACGTCAAGTCATTCTGCAGCATCCGATTCTGCCGGTAAGTTCCTCCGCCGTCCTTCGCGTAACCGCCTACGTTCTGTTCAATGGCTCTGCGTGTCGCCTTCCCGCCGCTGCGTTTCAGGAAAGCTACGAGGTCGAGGATTCTCCTGTAACGTTCAGAGCCTATATCTTTTGACACTGCGGACACCTCACACATTAAGATAGTGGGAACATGTATCATAATATACACCAAGCTGAACAGAAAGGAGCAGATGAATTTGGAGACTTCATCCGCAAGCTCTGAAGCACTCAAGCAAGCACTTAACGGGTTTGTACACCACAAATTTAGTGCACCGGCATTAATGGCTATTATCCGCGACGGCGCGAAATGCACGGAAGACGAGTTTAAGCAGTCCCTGCGGGGAGACCTTTTTCACAACGTGTGGAGTGATGACAGCCAGCTGGCATTCATCAACGAAATGCATTGCCTGATGCTCGGACAAAGTATCATGACCCCAGCCGAGCTGGAACTTATCGCCTACACGTATGCAGGTGATACCGAGTCGGTACGGCGTATCCTCAGCTCTGCGCCCGGCATCAACATAAACGTTCAGACGAGAGTCGGGCGGTACACCCCGCTGATTATAGCGGCAGACGAAGGGTGGATCGAGCTGGTTCGGCTTCTCCTCGAGTCAGGAGCAGACCCCGAAGTCAAGAACCACATGGGAAGAACCGCGCTGTTCGTGGCCGCACAAGGTGTGCTCATGTGCGTAGAACCTCTGCTTGAATACGGAGCGGACCCGAACATTACGGACAAGGTAGGCAATGAGGCATTCGCAAAAATCTTCGAGAGCACGCTTGAGGACATAACGTTCGATATGGTCAGGCTCATGCTGAAGCACGGAGCAGATGTCGACGCACGCAACTCCGCTGAACAGACACCTCTGATGCTGTGCATAAAGGGGAACGAAATTTTTCCCGAGCTGCGCAGAGAAATGGCAAAGCTCCTCCTTGAGCATGGTGCTGACGTTCACGCTAGGGATGACTGCGGCTGCTCTCCGATGTTTTACGCGGTGAATAACGGCAGGGATGAAGAACTGATAGATATTCTCCTTGATGCCGGAGCAGACATGACGGAAGGGCACAGCGACGAGTACAACAGGATCAGGGCCAGGATATGGGGCACGTTCAGCCCTGAAGATTTCGTAACATACGACGATAAAGATGATGATGACGAGGAAGACGACGACGAAGGAGAAGGGCTCGATGACTGACAAGGAAACGCTGGAGATGTTCCTAAGCTGCGACATGTCAACCCCCGAAGAAGTGTTCACGAAGTTCCTCACGCTTCCGGGCGCAAGGAGGTGCGAGCATATAGACTACACCTGCGGCGTGTACGTTCCGGGCACGAGGAGCGACAGGGTTCTTCTTGTTGCGCACGCTGATACTGTGTTCGGCCTCAGAGGGAGGCACAGGATGAAGTTCGAGGACGGCAAATATTCCAGTCTCGAGCCCGGCGAAGGAATCGGAGCAGACGACCGCGCTGGCTGTGCGATACTCTGGCAGCTCAGGGACTCCGGGCACTCGCTGCTAATCACTAACGACGAGGAGATAGGGAGCGTCGGTGCAGACACAATAAGCGTCCGCAAGCCCAACCTTTACGAGGAGCTGAACAATCACAGCTACATTCTCGAGTTCGACAGGAGGCACGGAAGGGACTACAAGGTCTATGACATTCCCGTAACAGACGAGTTCAAGAGGTTCATCGAGGAAGGAACAGGCTACGAGGAGGCCGACAGACGCTCATCAACAGACATCCGTACGCTGTGCGGCTCAATCTGCGGCGCGAACCTGAGCGTCGGCTACTACTGCGAACACACAGAAGCCGAGTTCCTCATCCTCAAGGAGTGGCAGAACACCCTAGACATTGCCCGCAAGCTCCTCGAACCTCCGCAGAAAAGATTTCCCTTAAGATAACGCAAAACCCGCTCTCTCAGCAAGGGGGCGGGTTCTCTTTTTCCCTGCTAGTCTTCCTTGCGAACTCTGCCGTAGAGCTTGCAGGCGGCACGTATTCTGTCGGCCAGTCCGTCAGGAATCGCGTCAGCCTTCATCCTCCACGCCCAGTTTCCCGACGCTGTTGAAGGCACGTTGATGCGCGCTTCTGCACCGAGACGCAGATAGTCCTGCATTGGAATCACTGCCGTGTCCGCAACCGAACTCACTGCCAGCCTCGTAACCTCTGACGTGAAGATGTAGCCGTCCATTACGTCGCGGCCGATATACGAAGCGAAGTTCTTTATCTCGTCCTCCGTCGCGTCATTCTCGAACCATCCGCGCGAGGTGTTGTTGTCGTGAGTTCCTGTGTACACTACGCTGTTGCGGGTGTGGTTGTGCGGAGCGTAAGGGTTGTCGGCTGGATTTCCCCACGCGAAGTGAAGCACGGTCATGCCCGGCATTGCGTAATTACAGCGGACTTCTTCAACATCCGGCGTGATTATCC
Source organism: Synergistaceae bacterium (assembly GCA_017450125.1). NCBI lineage: Bacteria > Thermotogati > Synergistota > Synergistia > Synergistales > Synergistaceae > Synergistaceae bacterium. Next base: position 19,347 of record JAFSWZ010000016.1, read on the forward strand.
CCAAGTTCTCCGCCCAGAAAGGCATCTCCGGGAAGTTCTCTTCCAGTGCCGCGAAGAACTCTTTGTGCGGAACGTCAACCCACTCGCCGTTCTTGGCCGTAATCTCGCCTGCAGGAACTGCCCAGTATGCCACTAGCCCCCTGAAGTGGTCTATCCTTACCCTGTCGAACATCGAGAGCAGATTCTTCAGCCTGCGTATCCACCAGTCAAAGCCGTCTGCCTCGTGAGCTTCCCACTTGTAGCACGGGTTGCCCCAGAGCTGTCCGTCCGCGCTGAAGTAATCCGGCGGAACTCCCGCGACTGTTACGGGGTTGAGGTCTTCGTCGAGGTCAAAGAGGCCGGGCTTCTGCCACACGTCGGCACAGTCCATCGTTACATAGAGGGGCATATCTCCCACAAGCTCTATGTGAAGGTCGTTGAGGTGCTCGCGGAGCCTGCTTATCTGGTCGAAGAATATGTACTGACAGAACTCCTGCAGTGCTATTTCCTCCGAGTACTCGGCCTTGAAGTCAGCGAGAGCTTTCGGGTCTCTGTGCCTGAGTTCTTCCGGCCATTCCGTCCACGCTGAACCTCCCTGCACGTGCTTTATCACGCTGAACAGCGCAAAGTCCTCGAGCCATTCCGTGTCATGCACAAACTCTTCACAGTCGCAGCTCGTGCTTCTCATGTAATGTTTGTACGCCGCCTTCAGAATCTCCGTCTTGAACTCACGCGCTGACTCGTAATCCACACGTTCAGGGTTCGCGCTGAAGTCATACTTTGCCGCAAACCTCTTCAGTTCGTCGGACAGAAGCAGGCCGTCTTCCACGAGCAGTTCCGGGCTCACGAGAAGATAATTCCCCGCAAACGCGCTCGTCGGACTGTAGGGAGAGTTCCCGCAGCCCGGGTCTATTGTCGTCATGGGGAGAACCTGCCACATGCTTTGCCCGGCATCATGAAGAAACTCAGCGAACCTCAGTGCTTCGGGCCCGAAGTCTCCTATTCCGTACGGCGACGGAAGCGACGTAACAGGCAGCAATATTCCTGCACCGCGTTTATCAGCCATAATTTACCCTCCCAAAAAGTTTATGAATCGTTCTTGTCGTAGACCTTGACTCCGGCACAGAAAGTCATCGCTACATCAATTCCGGCGATCTCCTCAGGCTTGGCCGAGAAGGGATCTTTTTCCGCGACCGCAACATCAGCATCATTCCCGACAGTAAGCTCGCCCCTGCGCATCTCCGTACTGCCGTTCCACGCCGAAGCCCATGAATACACGCTCACAGCTTCAGCAACGCTCAGCCCTGCGGAAACCATGAGGCCGGTCTTCTTCATCGGTGAAGCCAGCACCTGCCCTGAGCCCGCAGAAATCACTATGCCGTTCATGAACGCAGAATGAAGCTCGTTGTCCTCGCTGCTTGAGGTGGAGATTCCTCCGAGACCGAGTATCCTCATGCGGTCGATGAGCTTGCTGTTGAAGCTGCTGCTCCTCACGAGGTGTCTGGGATTCTTGGGGAACTTCTTGATGATGCGCTCGAGAACGTTGATGCTGTACTGGCTGTTGTCGGCGATAACCTGACAGCCCGAAAGGTGCGCGCTCGTTATCATGTTCTTCTGGTCTTCCTGCTTGAGGTCATCCCTCACCAGAATGCCGCCGAGCCTGCACATCGGAAGCCCGTCGCCGGTCCTCAGGCCTGACGCGAGAAATTCATTCATGCTTATTACTTCATCAAAGCCGAAGTTCAGCCGTACCCTGAAGCTCAACTCTCCATAAGCCTCCGACGAAAAGATGTCCCATATCTTTCCGGCATCCGTATACGCGTCAATCCACACCTCAGAGATTCCCAGTGCGTTCACCTTCGGGGAATACGTCCTGATGAGGTAGAGGATGTCATTCGTGCTCAGCGGAGGAAGGTGCTGTGCTAGGCCGTCAAGCTCTATGTTGTCCTGCGGCATGTTGAACTCGCTCATTGCGGGCGTGTTCAGGACTGCGTGCGTTCTTTTCGCGCCTATGACAGCGCAGGGACGTGAAGGAATTACAGCATCAATGTCGTCGCGGGAGATGTTCACGCTCTCGGGCAGGCCTTGCGCAATGTACCACCCCCGCAGAGGCTCAGGGTTGCTCTGCTGGTACGCGGTCAGCGCGCCGGTGAACTCCTGCAGTGAACGCACAGTACTGAGGCTGAGCCGTTCCTGGTCTTCTGCCCAGCCGAAAAAATCCAGGCTCGTGTCGCAGAACGCAGGCAGCACCGTTTTGCCCTGAAGGTCGATGACTTTGCCGTTAAGTGCGGCGGCTTCGTCGTCAATCGAGACTATACGGCCATGCTCGAACGTTATACATGAGGCTGTTGAGGTCGGTGTATGGATGATGCCGTTGATGAGCGAAAGTTTCTGTGTGTCGTTACGGGTCTGCACGCCCTGCTCCCCTTCCGTGTGCGTGTAAAGTTTGCAGCCCGCCCGTCAATGAGGCAGGCCGCTGTGTGTTATGCAAGCCCTGAATAGTTCTTGCCGATGCCGAATATCTGGAGAGAAGTCTCCATCAGTTCATTCTGCTGCTGTACGAGCCATGCTCCAACTGCCATCTGAGCCTTTGCCTGGCTGATATCCATTGACGCTTCGGCTATGCTCATTGGGTCTGCTCCGCTCTCGAGTGCCTGAGCACTTGCGGCGTTCGCGGTGTTCAGGCCGTTCTGCATCATGGCGAGGCCGTTCTTGCCGAGAGTGTCATAGCTGTTCATGCTTATCATGATTATCACCTCTCTGAAAATTTTACGGGTAACTGATATTCTACTACGAATTGATATAATTACGGCATCCCATAAGTTCAAGGAGGCAATCTGTTAATGGAAACGCGCGTAGCAGTCATGAGCATCATTGTTGAGGACACGTCGTCAATCGAGGAGCTCAACGGAATACTTCACGAGTACAGGGACTACATAATAGGGAGGATGGGGCTTCCCTACAAGCCGAAGCACATAAACCTGATAAGCATAGCCATTGATGCCCCGCAGGACGTAATCTCCGCGTTGTCAGGGAGAATCGGCAACCTTGAGGGCGTGAGCGTTAAGGCCGCCTTCTCGAAGTGAACGCAGAACTAATCCGCAAGCTCGCAGAGACTCACTCGCTGAGCCTCTACGAGTACGAGGAACTTATCACCGGCCGGGACGACTCGGACGCGAGGCTTCTGCGTTCTCTTGCGGTTGAAGCACGTCAGAGAATCTACGGCAATGATGTTTACGTGAGGGGCTTAATCGAAATCTCCAACATCTGCCGCAATGACTGTCTTTACTGCGGAATACGACGGAGCAACCCTAACGCTGAACGTTACCGCCTCACGCCTGAGGAGATAATCTCGTGCAGTGATGAAGGGTACAGGCTGGGGTTCATGACGTTCGTGCTTCAGGGCGGAGAGGACTCGTACTTCACTGATGAGGTGCTAGGCGGAATCGTGAGGGAGATTAAGGCGCGGCATCCCGACTGCGCAATCACCCTATCAATGGGCGAACGTTCACGGGAAAGCTACGCGTACCTTCGCGGGTGCGGGGCTGACAGATACCTTCTGCGCCACGAGACCGCTGACCCGGAGCACTACGCGCGCCTTCACCCGTCCGGCATGTCGTGGGAACACCGCATGAACTGTCTCCGCGAACTCCGGGAGCTGGGTTACGCTGTGGGGTGCGGGTTCATGGTAGGAAGTCCGTACCAGATTGCGGCGACTCTTGCGCGGGACTTGAAGTTCATCGAGGAGTTCAAGCCGGAGATGTGCGGTATCGGGCCGTTCATTCCGCACAAGGATACGCCGTTCAAGAACGAGCCAGCAGGTACTCTTGAGCTCACGTGCTTTCTGCTCTCGGTGATACGTCTGATTCACCCGCCCGTTCTCCTTCCTGCGACGACTGCGCTGGGAACGATTGACCCTCTCGGCCGTGAGAAGGGAATTATGGCGGGGGCTAATGTCGTGATGCCGAATCTGTCTCCCGTGAGTGTGCGGAAGAAGTACGAGCTCTACGACAACAAGATTTGCACGGGAGAAGAGTCCGCGCAGTGCAGAGACTGCCTGAGCAGAAGGATGGAGAGCATAGGCTATCATGTAGTAACCTGCAGAGGAGATATAATCCGTTAATACTTCACAAGTTCTTCATATCATCGTGATATATACCGCTATGTTATAATCGCAAAAATTTCACACATAATCTATAACATTACTATTTGGAGGCGGTCAGATTAATGCTGAAGTTCTTTACCCGCATTCGTATATTACTGTGGATCTTGCTGCTTGTAGCTGTAGGCTTCATGGTCAGCACTCAGGTACGCGCAAAACTCGCCCAAGCGGCGGCTAATCTTCGTTCTCTGGAGACAGAGACAGTAACAGTATACCCCGTCGAGACGCAGAGAGTAACCACAGCCAACTGGGAAGTGTGGCGGAGCTATTACGGTCAGGCCAAGAGCGCGCACACACAGAACATCACCACCTACGAACGCGAGATCGTCAGGAGCGTGAACGTCGACGTAGGAAGTCCCGTTAAGGCCGGACAGACGTTAATCACACTGCAGGTTGCCGCAAGAGGTGCGCAGGTTCAGTCGGGGAAGACAGCCTATGATGAAGCAGTCCTCAACTACAACAGGCTTAAACAGCTCAATGCTAAGGGCGGCATCTCCAAGAGCGAAGTGGACTCAGCTTATTCGCGCCTAAAGACAGCGGAAGCAGCTTTGAGATCAACACAGTCATCACTACAGCGCACGAGCCTCAAGGCCAGCATCACCGGCATAGTGTCAGCGCGCAACGTCGAACCCGGAGAAATAGCCGAGTCCGGCAAAGTACTCCTCTCTATCGTTGACCCGAAAGAGATGGAAGCCGAGCTCATGGTCTCCAAGAAAGACATCCTCAAGATAAGTCATGGCACAGACGTAGAAATCCGTGTCGACGGGCAAACTCATCAAGGCTTCGTCAAGCGCATCAGCCCCGAAGCACAGAGCGGCTCCGGCCTCTATCCCGTCGTCGTCGGACTGCCCGAGAACTCGGGGATTCTGCCGGGAACGTACGTAGAGGGACGCTTCAAGGTCAGCAGTCAGTATAACGTCGTGGTGATTCCGTCGAGCGTCGTGATTTATCGCGGAAACACGCAGTCAGTCTACCTTGCGGACGGCAATAAAGCCAAGCTCACGGCAATAACGACAGGTGAGGGACGTGAAGGCAGGGTAATAGTTACGTCCGGCCTTAAGCCCGGCGACCAGCTCATCACCAGCGGAAACAGAGTGCTTTACGACGGCGCAGAAATCACGGTTAATTCCTCTGTTGCTGACAGCAATAATTCTAACGAGGGGTAATTTATGCGAGGCTTCATCAGATTCTGCATTTATCACCCCGTTTTCACAGGCTGTTCCGTCGTTATCTGGATACTGCTCGGAATCTCAAGCTATTTCACGCTCGGTGTTACGCTCTACCCTGACGTTGAGCTTCCGTTTGTCCTTGTCCGCACGGTCTATCAGGGAGCTGGCCCGAACGAAATCGAGCAGTTAATCAGCAAACCTCTCGAGGATGCATTAGCCGACCTTGAGAACCTCAAATCCATAACCACCTACTCAATCGAGGGCATCTCGATGGTTGCTGTCGAAATGGAGGCAGGAACTAACCCCGACCTTGCCCTCGTCGACGTGAACAACAAGGTTAAAGCGAAAGTCCCTGACCTTCCCGATGATGCGGACGAGCCGGTCTCCAGCAAGTTCGACATCAGCGCACAGCCCTTCCTGATTGTGTCATTCACGTCGGACATGCCGGAGAAGACGGCCAAGAAGATGATTGAGGACAGAATACAGCCTGTTGTTGCGAGAGTTGAGGGAGTCGGACGCGTTGACGTTACGGGAGGACGGGACAGAGAAATACACGTCAATCTTGACCCTGCGGCACTGAGCGATTACGGTATAAGCTACATGCAGGTGTGCAATGTTGTGGCCGCGAACAACCAGACCACGCCCAGCGGGTACATTACGCAGAGGCAGGACGAAGTGTCGTTAAGGTTGATGGGAGAGTTCAACGAGGTAGAACAGCTCGAGGACATCCTTATTCCGACACCCAACGGCCAGCCTGTGAGGCTCTCGATGCTCGGCGAAGTTGTCGACGGAGAGGAAGACCAGCGCAGTATGGCACGTGCGGACGGTCATCCTGTCGTTCAGCTCAGAATCAGCCCGCGTTCGAATGCTGACGTTGTCGAAGCAGGACGGCAGATTAAGCGTCTAATGGAACGCACAATGAGGGATTTTCCCGACTTCACGTACGAATATACTTACGATGATACGGGCTTCGTAGAGTCGGCGGTCAAGAACATCATACGTGATACAGCAATCGGTATCGCGCTCACCGCGTTGGTGATTTATCTATTTCTCGGCAGGTTCGGAGCTACGTTCATTGTCGCGTTCTCAATGCCCGTTGCGTTTGCGGCTACGTTCGTCCCTCTTCAGATGCACGGCTACACACTTAACCTAATGAGCACGCTCGGCCTCGCACTGTCGATGGGTACGCTCGTCATGAACGCGATACTAATCATCCAGAACATTTACCGTTTCCGCGATATGGGCTATGAACCCTTCGAGGCAGCCGAAGAAGGCACAGTCGAAATCTCAATGTCTGTCTTGGCCGGAGTCTTCACGAATCTCGGGGTGTTTATGCCCGTCGCACTGATGAGCACGATTGCGGGACAGTTCCTGAAGCCTTACGCGGTTACGATTGTTTACGCTACTGCATTTTCGCTGTGGGTAACAATGGCGGTAACTCCATGCCTTGCCGCACGGATGAGGAAGCAGAAAGGCGACACAGGAGAGCTTCCGTTAATCGGCAAGATTCTTACTGGCTGGTGGAACTGGATATTTGACGGCTTCAGGGATTTGTTCTTCATCATCCTGCATGTTGCGATGAGATTCCCTCTGCTCACCGTGCTGTTCACGATACTTGCTACGTACGGTTCTCTGAAGCTGGGCGGGTTCATCGGTACGGAGTTCACGCCGTCGATGGATGACGGGACTGTGAGAATCACCATGACCCTCGACAACAATTCATCGATACACAGGACAGCCGACCTGATTTATCACGTTGAGGATTACATCAACTCACTTCCTGAGCGCAAGTACATCAAGAACGTAGTCTCAACCGTAGCCAGCTCGATGCGTTCGAACTCAATCAGCGAAGCACAGATAGCCCTCTACATGAACGACGATCCCGGCAGACCATCAACGCAGGTTCTGGCTGACAAGATAAGGCCGTACCTTTCGGGGCTTCCCGGAGTGCAGATCTCGATAGCGGCGACGCGTTCAGGTTTCGGCAACCCTATAGAGATTCAGATTAAGGGACAGGACTTGAACCAGCTCTACAGCATCGCAGAAGAGATAGTGGCGCGGGGCAGGAGCGTTCCCGGAGTTAGAGACCTTACGATAGGGATGGAGATGGGCAAGCCGGAGCTTCAGGTCAAGCCGATACGCTGGAGGCTCGCACCTTTGGGGCTGAACATCTCGGACTTGGCCGGAATCGTTAGGGGCTACCTCATCGGACGAGACGCAGGGAAATTCCGTCAGGGAGGCTACGAGTACGACATCAAGGCACGGATTGCTCGCGACAAAGCCAGCGACATCTTCAACGCCCGCGAGCTGCCGATAATGACGGGCTACGGACTCGTTCCGCTAGAAGAGATGGCAGACATTTCATGGAGCGACGGCCCTACGGAGATTCAGAGGGTTGAACGTGAAAGAGCAGTGGTAGTTACCGGCAGGGTGCGCTACATCACTTCGGGTGAGGGCAATGCACGTATGCGCGAGGTCGTGGACGGCCTGACGCTTCCCGAAGGAGTAAGCATAAACTTCGGCGGTGAACAGGAGGACATGGCGGAGAACTTCATAGAGCTCATACGTACTCTGGTTATCGCGATCGTAGTAACGTATCTTGTTGTTGCGGCAATCCTCGAGAGCTGGATATATTCCGTCGTAATCTTGGCGACTGTCCCGATGGCGGCAATAGGTGTCGTTCCGGCAATGCTTATCTCTGAGGTCAACATCTCTATCTTCGCGCTAATCGGAATGATTATGCTTGTCGGAATGGTCGTGAACAACGCAATAGTTGTCGTCGATTACGCGGAAGTTCTGCGCCTTAAGGGAACTCATCCGTATGAGGCAGTCGAGGAAGCGTGTCATGTGCGCTTCAAGTCGCTGTTAATGGCAGTGGTTACGTCGGTTGTGTCGCTGATGCCGCTTCTGTCGACAGGAAGAGGAAGCGAGATGAAGAGGCCGATTGCCGTCGTCGCGATAGGGGGGCTTATTGCGGGAGGAATGCTCGCAATGATCTCGATACCTGCGGCGTATAAACTTGTCTGGCGCGTGCGTCTGTTTTGGGCGAGAATCAGGGGCAGGGAGTACGGCGAGACAGATGAAGAAGAGTACGAGGACGATGATGACGAGTAAGGACATCGGCCGTCTGGCACTTGAAGCAATGCTCGTTGAAGTGTCAGTAACCCCAAAACCCGGCCTCGTCGACAGGAACAACTCAGGAGCCCATAGCGATATGGGCTTCTTCACGTTCCTTAAGAGTGCGGCAGGACTTCGCGGATGGTTTGACGTTTTCGCGGAAGCAGGACAAAACGCAAGCCGCGAGGGAATTTCTCCGGCTGAACTATTCCTCGAGCTTCGGAGGATAGGCATCGAGGCAGAACGCGACATGTTCACTGCAACAGGCGGCATCAACACCCACAAGGGAGAAATCTTCTCGCTGGGAGTCCTGAGTGCATGTGCGGGGTACTGTGCCGGTGAAGTTACGGCGGAAGAAGTCATGAGGCTTGCGGGTGAGGTGTGCGCGGGGCTGTGCGGGAGGGACTTTGCTGGTGTGGAGGATAAACGCAACCCCACGAAGGGCGAGCGCGTGTACATCGAGCACGGAATAACGGGCATTCGCGGAGAAGCAGAGGCTGGCTACCCGTGCGTGAGGGACGCGGGGCTTCCCGCATTAACGAAGTATCTTGCTGACGGGCTCACGATGAATGACGCACTGGCTTTCACGCTCCTGCACATTATGGCGGTGAACCAAGACACTAACATTATCGCACGCCACGACATCAGCACATCCCGCGAGGTCATGAGCACCGCACAACGCCTCATCGACGGCAGGCCAAGCCTCGAGGACTTGCTTCGGCTCGACGCAGAATACATCTCCCGCAACATCAGCCCCAGCGGCAGTGCAGACCTCCTCGCCGCAACATACTTCCTCTACGCGCTCACTCACTCCATCCCCAATTGCTGATGAACGTGAATTTTCCCGACACCTTGTAGTCTATCCACAGCGGAGGCTTGAAGTTCTCGTTGATGGTCTCCGCGAGCCGGTAAAGTTCCCGTGCTCCGCGTATCTCCGAGTGCGGCGGAATCATTACCCCTTGAAGTAAGCTCTTTAGGTTTCTGTAGGCTTTGGTGCTGTCGGGTTCGGGGTGAAGGAGCTTCAGGAACAGCTGCTTCGGGCCCTGCATAAGGTCTTCACTGTAGAAGTCCGCACGTAGCATCGGGATTCCTTCCTTCTTCGAGTAAATAACCTTCCAGAACCATTTGGCGACCTTCATTCGCGTGAGGCCTTCTGATTCGGCTTCTTCTGTGTGCTCGCTTCTCCCCATGATGTCCTGAGTTGTGTTGAGCTCCGACAAATCCGTGAACATATGCCCGCAATGCGCACAGATTCTCGCCCGCCTCATTATGACTTTATGGCACTGCGGACACTCCTTGAACATCTCGCCGAGCTCCTGACGTGAAGACTTCTTGCGGCTTATTGTCCGTCTCGGAGGGATAATCTTCGTGATTGCGCCGTGCCTCTCGATGTTGCCCGCAAAGTCCAGCACGAGGCAGTCCTGATGGTGTCCCGCGCTCTTGATGCGCATTCCCCGCCCGCTCATCTGCATGTACAGTCCCGGCGACAACGTGGGACGCGCCATCACTATCACGTCAATGTCCGGGTAGTCGAAGCCCGTTGTTGCTACTCCGACGTTGGTCAGTGCGCGAATCTTCCCAGCCTTGAACTCGCTGAAGATGCGCTCACGTTCGGCACTCGATGTCTTGCCGGTGATTACCGCCGCGCTGATGCCGTGAGAGGCGAACTCTTCGCACATCGCCTCAGCATGGGAGACGCTCACGCAGAACACAAGCCACGCCTTGCGGTCTCCTGCGCGCCTGATGGTCTCCTCGACTATGCGTGCGTTGTTGTCTGTGCTGTTGACGCGCGCTTCGAGCTCCTGCTTCTCGTAGTCGCCCTGAACCTTGCGCACTCCCTCAACGTCAAGCCGCATGTCTGTGAAGGTTGAGATCAGCTTTGCGAGGAACTTGCGCTTGATGAGTTCGTCTATCGTCGCCGCCTCGAGAAGTGCCGTGAAGATCGCCTCGTCCCCTTCCGTCAATAACCCTTGCCCGAGACGGTAAGGAGTTGCGGTGAGGCCGATGACCCGCATTGACGGGCTGGCTTCCTCAAGAGCAGCAAGAAGCGTCCTGTACATCCCTGAATCTGTGTTGGAGATGAGGTGAGCTTCATCGACGATGACGAGGTCAACACGCCCGAGCTCCCCGCCCTTCTTCCAGATTGACTGTATCCCGGCGACTGTGATTGCGTTGATGTCCTTGCTGCCCAGCCCTGCGCTGTACAGTCCTACCGGTGCACTTGGCCAGACCTGAAGAATTTTCTCCGCGTCCTGCACTAGAAGTTCTTTGACGTGAGACAGCACGAGTATCCTGCCGTCAGGTTTGCGCCGAAGAAACTCCTCGCAGAGCCCGGCACATATCCACGCCTTCCCTGAACCCGTCGGAGCGACTATGCAGGGGTTGCCCTGATTCTCCCTCAGCCAACCGAACACATCACGTATAGCTTTCGCCTGATAATCCCTCAGTCCCTTAATCAATGCGCGCAAATCTCTCCTTCGTTTGGGGTCTGTGAGTGCTGATATTATAGCGTGTTATAATTGCGAAAACTTCAAGGGAGATGATTTATGTATGCGTTGCAGCAGAATGATTCTGTGCCTGTGCGCTGTCATGATGACGGCAGGATGTTCCTTCGCGGCCTCTGCGTATGATGACGCGCTCGGAGAACGTATGCTGAGGCTTTCGGAGATAAGGAAGCAGACGGCGGAGATTGAGCTCAACCGGGAGAAGTTTCAGCAGGAGGAAGATGCGCAGTACGACAGGGAGTACGAGTCCTACGAGGCGGAGATAGAGAGGCTTCGTGCGCAGGTAGAAGAGCTCGAAGAGAGGATAGACGCGCTGGAGAGGTCGAGAGACATGATGCCTCCTGCGGGCGATGAGTCTTATGCCGGGCACGAGACGAGGCTTGAGGCACTCGCTAGCGAGGAGGAGGAGATTCTGGATCTGCTGGGTGAGAGTTCGGACATTCAGGCCGAGAACATCCGCCCGTTCAACAAGAACGCGACGAGCCAGGTTATCGGCTGGGAACTTCTCGAGGACGAGGAGACCGACATTCAGAGCCTGCGCCTGACAATCCTTCACAACAGGAAGAGCAACAAGGTTACGGTGATTGAGGTTGCCTCAGACCTTACGGACAACAACGAGGTGTACTTCAGCGTGAAGTCTCTGCCTGCGGGGCTTCAGGTGGTTGTGCCGTCTGAGGACGGAAGCACATGGAGGGTTGAGGCTGACGGCCGGGCGGGCAACAAGAGCTTCAACAGCAAGAAGGGTTACTTTGTCGCGAAGATTAACACTGTCGAGGACATCGCGAACTCGGAGATTAGCGGCGAGAGCAGGACTGAGGGCGGCAAAAAGATATTCACTTCCGGCGAAGGCTTCATAATTCTGCGTCAGAGCGGAATCACCATAAAGATGCCCGATTAAGGGAGGTACTCACACCATGCTCGAACGTATACAATCCCTCGTAGAAGCCAAGAACGTCAAGGAACTGCGCACCATCACCGAAGACATGAACGAAGCCGACATTGCTGATGCCGTCGAAGAACTTGAGCCTGAAGGACGGGTAATTCTCTTCCGTGCCCTGCGCAAGGACATGGCCGCAGAAGTTTTCGCGTACCTTTCGCCCGACACAAAGGAAGCCCTAGTCTCACAGCTCACAGCCCCCGAACTTGGCCGCATCGTTGATGAACTGTTCCTCGATGATGCCGCAGACCTCGTCGAAGAACTACCCGCTGATGTCGTCAAACGCATTCTCGAGAGCGCGAGCCCCGAGACCCGCAAGGGCATCAACCAGCTCCTTCAGTATCAGGAGGACAGCGCAGGAAGCATAATGACGACGGAGTACATCTCCCTTCGTCCTGATATGAACGTCGAGGAATCCTTCAGGCACATCCGCGAGGTCGGCATGGACAAGGAGACACTCTACACCTGCTACGTTACTGACCCGAAGGGAATACTTATCGGGGTTATTACTGTCAGGACTATGCTTCTCTCGAAGTACGAGGACAAAATCAGCGACATAATGACCGACACGAACATTATCAGCGTGAACACGAACGATGACCGCGAGAAAGTTACTGAGCTCTTCCAGAAGTACGACTTCATGGCAATTCCCGTCGTGGACTCACAGAATCACCTCGTAGGAATCGTTACGGTTGACGACGCAATGGAGGTTCTCGAGGAGGAGAGTACGGAGGACTTCCACAAGATGGCGGCAATGCTCCCGATGGATGAACCGTATCTCGACATGAGCGTCGGAGAGCTGGCCAAGAAGCGCGTAATCTGGCTGATGGTGCTGATGATTTCCGCGACGTTCTCGGGGGCGATACTCACGCACTATCAGGCTGTGTTCGCGGCGTTCCCGGCACTGATTGCCTCGATACCCATGCTCATGGACACGGGCGGAAACGCGGGCTCGCAGTCCTCTACGCTCGTTATTCGCGGTATTGCTGTCGGCGAACTGAAGCTGAGGGACGCTCTGACCGTGCTCCTGAAAGAATTGCGGGTCAGCCTCATGGTCGGAGGAGGGCTGGCAATCGTGAATTTCGCCTACAAGTACGCAATGAGCGGAGACCTTCTGCTCTCTATAATCGTGGGAATAAGCCTGTTCGGTACGGTAATTTTCGCGCAGACAGTCGGGGGAATGCTGCCGTTGCTGGCGAAATCGCTGGGGTTTGACCCTGCACTTATGGCCTCGCCGATTGTTACGACAATTGTTGATGCCGGAAGCCTGACGCTGTATTTTGCGGTTGCTAGCCGCGTAATGAATCTGTGATTAAGCTATAATTACCCAACAATCCCAAAGGAGGCATTGTTACTATGAAGAAAGTTTTTACATGTTTGATGGTGCTCGCACTTTTCGCGGGCGTGTGCTCTGCTGATGAAGCGAAGCTCAAGGAAGTATCTCAGCTCAAGACCGAGCGTCTTGCGGCTCAGCGCGGGACAGTCGGTCAGTTCTTGGCCGAAGACCTGTTAGGCGACAAGAAGGGCGAACTACTCACGACGTTTGAGAAGTACGTAGACGCTATAGCTTCACTGCGTCAGGGCAAAGTAAGGGCTGTCGTGATGGACGAGATGCCGGCCAAGAGGTTCGTGAACGAGGTAGAAGGACTCGTGATTATGGACGAGGCACTGAGCGAAGAGAATTACGCAATCGGCTTTAAGAAGGGCAACACCGAACTTGTAGAGCAGGTCAACAAGATTCTTGCGGAGATGAAGGCAGACGGTACGCTTGCAGCGATTTTCGCGAAGTACATTGACGGCGACTATTCAGCGGTGAAGCCTGAGGATATAGACTTCAACAAGGGAGCAGAGGGCGGAAAGTTCTACGTTGGAACAGAGGCTGGGTTTGCGCCCTACGAGCTGAGGGTCGGAAGCGGCTACATCGGCATCGACGTAGAGATGTGCGCGGCAATCGCAAAGAAGCTCGGCAAGGAACTCGTCATCCTGAACATGAACTTTGACGCACTTCCGACGGCAGTATCAACCGGCAAAGTCGACATGATCTGCGCAGGAATCACCGTAACAGACGAGCGCAAGGAGAACATGGACTTCTCGGACAACTACGTAGTCGGAGCAAAGCAGGTTGCTGTAGTACGGGCAGACGATTATGAGAAGTAGCCGCAAAGGTGCGGGCAGGGGAGATATTCTGCTCGGAATAGTCGGAGTGTATCTGCTGTACCTGCTCTATGCATCGGGGTTCTTCACGGCGGCGGCATGGCAGGACTTCAACAGACGCTTCTACCAGAACTTCATCAAGGACGACCGCTACATGATGCTTGTTGACGGCCTCAAGTCGACAATCTTCATGACCAGCGGAGCAACAGTAATCGGCGTTATCGTGGGGTTAATACTGAGCGTGATACGTGTTGCGTACAAGGGCGGCGTTCACATTCCCGTGCTGAACAAGTTTGCGGAGACGTATATCACTGTTCTGCGCGGGACTCCTGCGATGGTTCAGCTCTTAATCTGGAACTTCACGATTTTTGCGAGCGCACGGGACCTCAACACGCAGTATATTGCGATTCTGGCGTTCGGCCTGAACAGCGGCGCGTATGTCGCAGAAATCTTCAGAGGCGGCATCGAGTCGATTGATCCGGGACAGATGGAGGCGGCGCGTTCTCTCGGACTGACTTACGGCTCATCGATGAGGCACGTTATCTTGCCTCAGGCACTCCGCAACGTAGTACCGATGCTGTTCAACGAGTTCATAGCACTCTTGAAGGAGACATCGATAGCGGGCTATATCGGCATCGATGACCTCACACGTGCAGGGCAGAACATCCAGGCACTGACGCTCGAACACTCACAGCCTCTCGTGATGGTCGCGATAATCTATCTGGTTATCGTGCTGTTCCTGTCGCACCTTGTGAGGAAGCTCGAGGAATGGCTCAGCAGGGGCAGGAGGTAACGGCGATGAATGATGTGATTCTTGAAGTGAAAGACCTGCACAAGACGTTCACCCTTCAGGACGGCCGTGAGCTCAACGTCCTCAACGGCATAAGCACAGGAATCCGCAAAGGCGAGAAGATCGCGGTTATCGGGCCTTCGGGTTCGGGAAAGAGCACGTTCCTGCGCTGCCTGAACAGAATGGAGGAGCCTACCGCCGGAACGATAACCTTCAAGGGCGAAGAGATTACGTCGCCGAAGTGCAACATCAACGTTGTGCGCAGACATATGGGGATGGTCTTCCAGCACTTCTACCTGTTCCCGCACCTGACTGTGAGGCAGAACCTGACACTTGCGCCGGTTGACCTCAAGCTGATGACTCAGGAAGAGGCTGACGCGAGGGCAAAGGAGCTTCTTGCGCGCGTCGGGCTTGCGGACAAGATAGAGGAGTGGCCGGACAGGTTATCGGGCGGACAGAAGCAGAGGGTAGCTATTGCGCGTGCAATGGCAATGAGCCCCGATATGCTGCTGTTCGACGAACCTACGAGCGCGTTAGACCCGGAAATGATAGGCGAAGTTCTGGATGTCATGAAGGAGCTTGCGGACGACGGAATGACGATGTACCTCGTTACGCACGAGATGGGATTTGCGCACGAGATTGCGGACAGGGTGTTATTCATCGACAAGGGAATAATCAGCGAGGAAGGCACACCTGCAGAGGTCTTTGACCGCCCCAAACAGCCGAGAACAATAGAGTTTCTCTCTAAGGTGCTCAGACGGTAAGAATAATCAATCCCCCTCACGAACGAGGGGGTTATTTTACGCCTTCACCTGCGACTTGATGAACCTGCGGACTTTCCGCCAGAACCAGAGACCGCTCACAGTTCCTGCAAGTACAATGCGGAAGCGTTTGAAGCCCTGCGGGTGAACGAGAGCTTTTAGAGCCGTAATCATGCTTCGGAGCATCTGCTTTAGGGCTCTCTTCTTGCCGTAGTATATGATGTCGTTGGTCATGTCGTTACGGTACATGTAGTAATAATTCCTGAGGCGCGGTGTATTGGGTTCATCGAGAACAGACAGTGTCTTTATGCCCGGTCTCTTGTGGTAAACTTTGCTGTGTCCGCAGAAATATCCCGGGCCGTAATATTCCGTCAAGCGCAGGCCGTATTCATGGTCATCGCTCCAGATGAAATAGTACTTGCAGGGCAGGCCGCACTTCTCGACAGTCTTGCTGTTCACGAGAAGAGAAACAAACGTTGTCTCTCTGGTCTTAAGCAGGCCGTCCGTGAGTCTCTCGTGCCAGTCATGGTAAGTATTGCTTCCAGCCCTGAGGTCAGGTGTAACATCTCCAGCCAGCTCACCGTCGACATCGTAGACCATGCTTTTGAGGTAGCTTGCTTTGCCGTCAAGAAGTTCTGCGGCATTCAGCAGGTTTTCGAGGGCATCGGGAAAAGGTATTGTGTCATCATCCATTATCCAGCACCACTCGGAGTCAGCTGTGTCGCGCGAAATCTTTATTCCTTCATATTGGACGGGGTATGTCTGTGATTAGATTGCTTCAAGGCATTCAAGAAGAAGTGCTACGAGTTGTGAAGCTCCTTTCTATGTATTCTGCGACATTATAGCACCACACAAAATCCCTCCCGCAGAAATCCTGCAGAAGGGACACGCAAATCTCTATCTCTCGTTGACCACAACACATCCGGCCTTCACCGAGTGCGTCAGCCACACGTTCCCGCCGATCACGCAGTTATCGCCGATATACGTCTGTCCTCCCAGAATCGTAGCTCCAGCGTAAATCACTACGTTGTTCCCGATGTCGGGATGACGCTTTATGCCCTTCACCAGCGAACCGTCCGGCGAAACGTCAAAGCTCTTCGCACCTATCGTAACATTCTGGTAAATCTTCACCCTGTGCCCGATTGTCGAGGTCTCACCGATTACGACTCCTGTGCCGTGATCTATGAAGAAGTACTCCCCAATCTTCGCGCCCGGATGAATGTCAATCCCAGTCAGACGGTGCGCGTACTCCGTGATTATTCGCGGGACAAGAGGCACGTTCATTGCGTAGAGCTCATGCGCGACACGGTAGGCACTTATCGCCGTGAAAGCCGGATACGCTAAGATTATCTCGTCGGGTGTCTTGGCCGCAGGGTCTCCCTGATACGCCGCAACAATATCCGTCCACAGCACCCGCCGGATCTCCGGCAGCCTGTTAATCAGCTTTGCCGTGAACTCCTCAGCATTGCCCTCGCCGTGAAGGACTCTAGCGATTGCCCCCGTCAGTTTTCCGGCGGCAAGTTCGAGGCTCTCCGCTATCGTCCAGCCGTTCGGGTTGACGTGCTTCGGGAACATCGCCGCCTGAATATCCCTGAACGCTTCCTCTACAGATTCTCGCAGTCCGTTATAGCTGACTGTGTCCTGCGCACTGAGAGCCTCAAGTTCTGATGCAACGCTCTCTGTGCTCATCACTCGGCAAACAGTGCGGTAGACAGGTAACGTTCGCCAGTGTCAGGAAGAATCGCTACAATGTTCTTCCCCTCGTTCTCCGGCCTCTTCGCCAGCTCAACGGAAGCCCACACAGCCGCGCCGGACGATATTCCCGCGAGGAAGCCTTCTGCTGTTCCGAGAAGTTTTCCCGTGCTGATTGCGTCGTCGTCAGCGACAGTGATAATCTCGTCGTAAATCTTCGTGTTCAGAACGTCAGGCACAAACCCCGCGCCGATGCCCTGAATCTTGTGGCTTCCTGACCTCCCCGACGACAGAACAGGAGACCCCGCAGGTTCAACCGCAACAACCTTGATGCTGGGCTTGCGGTCTTTCAGGTACTCGCCCGTTCCCGTGAGCGTCCCGCCGGTTCCGACTCCTGCGACGAAAATATCTACGTGCCCGTCAGTGTCGTGCCAGATTTCCGGCCCTGTGGTCTCACGGTGAATCTTCGGGTTCGACGGGTTCACGAACTGCCCCGCTATGAAGCTGTTGGGCGTGCTGTCCGCGAGCTCGGAGGCCTTAGCGATTGCCCCGCTCATTCCCTTGCTGCCTTCCGTGAGCACAAGTTCAGCACCGTATGCCTTCATGAGCTTCCTGCGCTCGACCGACATTGTCTCGGGCATCACGATTATCACCCTGTAACCCCGTGCCGCAGCTACCGAGCACAGACCTATTCCCGTGTTGCCGCTCGTCGGTTCGATGATTACGCTGCCGGGCTTCAGGCGGCCTGCCGCTTCTGCGTCGTCAATCATTGCTTTGGCGATTCTGTCCTTGACGCTTCCGGCAGGGTTGAAGTATTCGAGCTTGGCCAAGATTTTAGCCTTGAGCTCAAAGCGTTTCTCGAGGTGCGAAAGTTCAAGCAGAGGTGTACGGCCGATAAGCTGGTCGATGGAAGTATAAATTCTCGACATGATGATAGATTCTCTCCTTTGTGTGTGTGTGAACAAAAAATTAACGTGGAATTGTTATTGACGCGGAAAAGCTAGAACGCGAAACGGGGACAACAGCATAATACCTCATGAAGAGTAACGTAACGGTACATGCTGTCTCACCTCGTATGCAGAATTTCAACGCGCTGAATTATGCCATGAATTGCCCACTAAATCAATATGCAATTTTTCTGTGCTATAGTTACTCAATCCTACACACTTTCAGGAGGAATCATGAGGAAGATTACTGTTCTGTTGATGTTGATGCTCTGCGCGTGCGGATGTGCTTTTGCTGAGGAGTTTATGGCCGTCGTAACCGTGCCGTCAGCTCCCCTGCTGGCCGGAAACAAAACGCTTGATGACGAGGTGCTCTACGGCATGACCATGAACGCCGTTCCCTCAGGAGACATCGTGCTTCTGCAGATGCCGTACGGTGTTGACCCCGTCGCTTACGAGAACGTTCGCCTAATCAGCAGGGAGAAAGCCGAAGAGTGGAGAGCCTCAATCACTCACACGGTTATAGCTCCGTTCGCGGATGTTCAGGCAGAACCGAGAACGTCATCATTCCCGCCCCTAATCACGTTGCCGCGCGGTGCATTGCTGGGGATAGGGCAGGTGAACTCCGACGATGAACGTTACGCAGAAGCAATACTCTTCGGAGGAGTCAGAGGCTGGATACGGAGGCCGCTTGTGCGTGAAGTAAGAGTGTGGAACACTGACGGCGAGGAGCAGACCCGCAGGCAGCTCGTGAATGACGCGATGCTGTATCTCGGGACAAGTTACCGCTGGGGAGGACAGACACCCGAAGGCGTAGACTGTTCGGGTATGACGCACATGGCTTACATCTTGAACGGCCTCGAGATTTTCCGCAACTCCCGTCCAAAAACCGGCTTCCCCATAGCGTTGAAGCACGTACCCGGCACGTCGGACGACACCCACACCCTCGAGACGCTCGCAAGCGTTAAGCCCGGAGACCTCATACACTGGAGCGGGCACGTCGGAATGTATCTCGGCGAGGGAAAATTCATTCACGCGAACGGACGGGACTTCAGCACGACGATAGCATCTCTGATTTCAGGTGATGAAGGTTACCGCGAGGACATCGCGCGTCCAAGCACAATCAACACCTTCGGTACAGCCTTCCCTGACGAGCCGGACAAACTCACTGTGAGGGAGTTCTACGCGCTGCCCTGCGAGCTGGGGAACATTACGGGTTACAGGTTCTACGTGCGGGCTGACGGTTACGCACCGAACAGAGCGGTACTCTACCCCGAAGGCAAGGACGGCCCGGCAATCGTTATCAGCGAGGACATTGACGTGTGGAGGTTCGTTTACTCGGGAAGGGACTCGGACAAAGCACCCGCGTACTTCTACAGCAAACCGGGAGAATACACTCCTGCCGTCGAACTCATCAACGACGAGGGCTACAGGCCATCAGGCAAAACCATAACGAGCGGAATTGTCGGGATGTCCGAGCCGCTTAAGGTTGAGTGAAATGCTGTCTGTGATTCTGTCGTAGCGATGGGGCTCGCGCTGGTCTGGTGCGCCGTGAAAATTATGATGTAATTTTGCTAACAAGTGATATAACGGTCATTTATGTGCTTTATCTGACCGTTATACCCTTTTGACATTGAGCCGCCGAAAAAGCTAATATTTTGTCCTCAAACGTTACAAGGGAGTTTTGGCTATGGCAATACCAGAGGAATTGTATGCATATTCCGGAAGCGTCAACGAACTTCTTGCGCGCTACGGCGTTAAGTTCGGGATTTACAAGAACGGCGTGTTCAATGAACAGTTATTCCCCTTCGACATCATCCCCAGAATAATAGAGCACACAGAATTTGAGTACCTTGAACGCGGACTTAAGCAAAGAGTTGCGGCACTGAATGCGTTTATCAGGGACATATATTCGGACAAAAAGATAATTTCTGACGGCGTAATACCTGAAGACTTCGTGTATTCAGGGAGCGGGTGGCTCGCGCAGTGCGACGGCGTAACTCCTCCGAAGGATATTTACGCGCACATCTCCGGCATCGACCTCGTGCAGGCACAGAACGGCGAGTGGTTCATCCTTGAGGACAACCTGCGGATTCCGTCGGGAGCATCTTACCCGATGGTTGCACGTGAATTATGCCGCAGGTCTCTGCCGTCAGTCTTCGCCGAGAACCGCATAGAGGACAACAGGAACTACGCACAGCTTCTGCGCCGTACAATGGACTACGTGAACACCAGCGGCCTCTCAGTGATTCTCACGCCCGGACGCTTCAACTCCGCTTACTTCGAGCACTCATACTTTGCCGAGCTCACAGGGGCACGGCTGGTTACGTGCGAGGATCTCACCGTCGAGGACGAGCACCTGTACTTCATCGACTGCACGGGCAGGAAGGAGCAGGTCGGAGCAGTCTACCGCCGAATCTCCGACGAGTACCTTGACCCAGTGAACTTCAACAGGGAGTCGTTGATAGGCATTCCTCACATCTTCGACATCTACAAGAAGGGACGTGTCGCCCTCCTCAACGCACCCGGAAACGGAGCGGCCGACGACAAGGGAATATATTACTTCGTGCCTGCGATGATACGCTACTATCTCGGCGAAGAAGCAATACTCCACAACGCACCGACTTACCTGCCTATCTACGAGCGGGACATGAGCTACATCCTTGAACGCTTCGACAGCCTCGTGATTAAGGACGTTGCAGAAGCAGGAGGCTACGGAATAATTTTCGGGGACAGCCTGAGCGCAGAGAAGAAGGCAGAGTTCATCGAGCTCCTCAAAGCAGAACCGAGAAGGTTTATCGCGCAGGAAGTGATAGACTTCAGGGACATAGACATTTATGAGGACGGCAAACGAGTCCCGAGAAAGGCGGATTTCCGTGCGTTCGTGCTGATGAGTGATGAACCTGTTGTGTGGAAGAGCGGCCTCACGAGGTTCTCGCGCAACCCTGATTCGTTCGTCGTGAACTCGTCGCAGGGCGGGGGCTTCAAAGATACTTGGGTTATGGAGGAGTGAATCATGTCAGTATTATCACGCGAGAACAGCTCACGGTTATTCTGGCTCGGCCGCTACAGCGAGAGGGTCTACACGGGACTGCTGGACTTCATGGGGAAATTTGACGCAATGACCGGCAGCCCGTCAGCAGGAGATTTTGCTAGGCGTTTCTGCTTCGACAGCGATAACCCAGACGCAATAGCCTTCAGCCTCATGCGCACGTACGACAACGCAATAGTTCTGCGGGACGAGATAGGCACGGGAACATTCAGCTACATTCAGATGGCGGTGTACGAGCTGAAGAACGCCGAGAGGTCTCATGCTCCGCTTCTGTCCCTGCAGAAGGTCATAGACAACATTGCGGCATTCTGGGGGATGGCGGACGACAGGATAGAGGACGAGAAGGTACGCGGCATCATCAAGCTCGGCAAGAGGATAGAACGCGTTGACCTCTACGCGCGGATGAACGCCGATAAGGAAGACATACGCCGTGAAGTGCGGAGGCTGTCATACAGAATCGCGAAGGCAGGGCTGAACTACAGCACGGAGGGGCTTGCGCGTCTTAATGCTCTGGCAGAGTGTGAGGAGATTGACCGCGCGGGAATAGTCAGAGAGGTTGAAGCATTAATAACCGTCTAGGGATAATGCGCAGACTACGATTCAGCTATCACATGGAGCTGAACTTTGAACTACCAGTGAACGAGCACCACTTCAAGCTGAGGTGTTTTCCGTCGAGCGACGAGAGGCAGAAAATTTCCTATGAACGCATAGAGATTTACCCCGCGCACTTCAGCACGGAGGAGCGGGACTCGTTCGGGAACATGTGCATCTTCGGGACGGCAAGGCAGCAGCACGACAGATTCTCGGTTGACGTTGAAGGAACTGCGGAAGTCGATGCGCGCGGCCAAGTTCCTGCAGTCCCCAGCAGAACAGGAATCTTCAAGTACGAGACTGCTTTAACGCGAGCCGGTGAGGCCGTCAGGGAATTTCACCGAAGCCTTGACCCAATGGGCTGGATGACGGGTTATGAACGCGCAGTGTACATGATGAATGAGCTTTACGAAGAGTTCTCGTATGTTCAGGGAGTAACGGGAATACTCACGAGCGCGGAGGAGGCCTTCACGCTGAGGCGGGGTGTGTGCCAAGACTACGCGCAGATACTTCTTGCGCTGTGCAGGCTCGAACGCATACCGTGCCGCTACGTCGCAGGAATGATTCCCGGTGAAGGGGCGACTCACGCGTGGATTGAGGTCTGCGACTCTGGAGTCTGGAGGCCTCTTGACCCGACGCACAACCGCGAGTGCGATGACACGTACATAAAGATTTCTGCGGGGCGTGATGCGCAGGACTGCGCGATAAATCAGGGAGTGTTTTACGGAGGCGGAAGGCAGACCCAGACAGTGAAGGCAACAGTTGAGGTTCTGCCTTAGCTTCTGTTTTACTGCGTGTTGTTCTGCATAACTTTCTCGATTGCTCCGGCTCTGAAGGCAACCACGAACAATGCCATCAAGAACGGTGTCATGAACGGTTCGACAAGCGAGATAATGATCCACCCGGCAAAAGCTGTTGAGATTGCGCAGTAGAGCCTGACATTCTTGATCCTTCTCAGCCTGTGTCCTGCTGTAAATATCATCAGCGCGAAGAGCATTAACTGCACGAGTCCGCCCTGATGCAGGATTTCCAGCACAAGATTATGTGCGTGCATAGCCCATCCGTATTGCTCTGTGTGGACGAAGCCGTAGCCGAACACTGGATTCCGCAGGAATGCCGCAAACGAATACACCCAAGCCTGCATTCTGCCCAAGAGAGAACCTCCCTTGCTGAAAGCGTACTCGGACACAGCATATACACGCCGGCCTATTTCTGATGAGTGGAGCACGATAATTCCCATGAAGAAGACTATCAGGACAATCCACCACATGTAATAATTAACGGCGAGTCTGGTGCGCCTGTAAAATACCAGCAGGACGGCAGTTACGGACAAGAACGCCAGAGTTCCGCCGGACTTCACCAGCAGTGCGGCAGCGTAAATCGCGGCTATCGTCAGGACAGCCCCCGCCTGTTTTCTGTACATTTCTGCGTACAGGCAAGCCATAAGTATAGCCATGACGTACAGGGTAGAGTGAGTATTGTAGTAGCCTAACAGCCAGACCTTTGGGGATGATGATGCGTACAGGCCTCCGGGAAAAGCGAGCTCTGTCGCCAGATTCATCAAGATAATCAGCAGGAAGACGGTAAACTGCGACCGTATGAACTGTTTAGAGTTGTCAAAGCCTATCTCGTACAGCATGAAGATGATCATGTTCGAGAAGATGTAGCCGCTTTTCAGGGTCTCGAACAGGGAGATGCCGTGCATGAAAGTATTGAGCATCAGGAATGCTTCATACGCGAAGAATACTGTGTCGAGCATGTTGAACTTGTGCTTGTGTGAGAACAGGTACTGGTAGAGAATGAAGACAGCCGCAAAAAATTTCATGAGAGAGACGAGCCCCTTGATGTGCATTGCTTCAAGAAATCCGCCGATCGGCAGAAACGGGATAGTCATCAGAGTGTACATCAGGAAGTGCTTATTTATCTTCACACACATCAACCTTTCTTCGGGAGTGAATCCTGCGGGGTATTATACAGGTTTCTTCACGTGCTGTGCCTCACTCTCAACTGCAATTTCGGAATACCAGTAAAATTATGTTTGCAATATGAATTTCGCGTGAATAAAATTAAGTTCATTAGCAATCCCAATTTCTCAACACAAAATTCTATAAGTCAGGAGCGTTAATGGTATGCAGATTGACATCAACAGCAGACTTATCGCACTCATCGGCACACCCCTGAGCCAGTCCTTCGCGGCACGTATGCAGAACTCGGCTTATCAGGCGGCAGGTTTCAACATGGTGTACTGTTACTGCGAGGCAGACAGCACCCACCTGAAGGAAATCATCGACGGCATCCGCTACATGCCGACATTCTTGGGCTGTGCAGTAACGAAGCCCAACAAGGTGAACGTCATGCAGTACCTCGATGACCTTGATCCTCTGTGCAAGAAGATCGGCAGCTCCAACACAGTCGTGAAGACCGAGAGCGGCAGACTCGTCGGCTACAACACTGACGGCTACGGCGCACTTCGCGACCTCAAGGAGCACAACGCACCCATCAAGGATCACGTAATGTTCTCGTTCGGAGCAGGCGGTACGGGCAGGAGCGTATGCCTTGAGCTTGCAGAGGAAGGCGCAAAGAAGATCTACATCTCCTCGCGTTCGGAGCAGTGCGAGACACTCGCGGCGGAAATCAACAAGTTCTATCCCGGCGTTTGCTTCCCCATCAGGGCAGCTGACGAAGCAGGAATCGCGAAGGCACTCGAGGAGACAGACGTTGTCCTGAACCTTTCGGGTCTGGGAATGCGCGGCAAAGAGGAATATACCTGCGTCGACAAGAAGTTCCTCAGACCGTCGCACGTCTGCTTTGACGCAACGTACAACCCTGCCGAGACCAGATTTCTCAAGGAAGCACGCGAGGTCGGCTGCGCAATGGTCATCAACGGGCTCGGAATGTCGCTGTATCAGGGACTGCGCCAGATTCAGCTCTGGACGGGCGGCAAGGCTGTTCCGCTGGATGTAATGCGCCAGACACTGATGGACATTCTTGCGGGCAAGTAGCAGAAAGGAGATAACGTTATGTCGCGTAAATTTTCGTTAGCGTACCTCACGATCCCGGGCACCAACCCGATGGATCAGATTAAGATCGCGAAGGAAGCAGGCTATGATTATGTCAGCCTCCGCACAATCCCGATGCACCTTCCCGGCGAGCCTGAGTTCCTTCCGCAGAAAGACCCCAAGCTCTTCGCCGACATTCAGGCAGCACTGAAGGAGTACGACATGCCGCTGATGGACATCGAGCTTGCACGTATCCGCAAGGACCTCGACATCGCAGAGTACGAGCCCGCGTTCGAGACAGCCGCGAAGCTCGGAGCAACTGACGTTCTCGGGAGCGTCTGGACTAGAGACCGCGCGTGGTACACCGACACCGCAGGGAAAGTCGCAGACATGGCCAAGAAGTACGGGCTGATGTTCAACATCGAGTTCCTTCCTTGGGCGGGAGTCAGAAACCTTCAGGAAGATATTACCCTCGTTGATGACATCGGACGCGACAACGTGTTCGTGATGGTCGACACGCTTCATGCAGGACGCGCAGGCGTAACCGGCTCAGAGCTCGCCAGAACTCCGCGCAAGTACTTCAGGTTCATCCACCTCTGCGACGGACCTGCTCCTGAGAACGCAGAGTGCAAGGACACCGTCCTCGAGAACATCAGGGATGACCTTATGCTCTACACAGCCCGCGAGGCAAGGTACTATCCCGGCGAAGGCGACGTGAGAATCGCTGACATGGTCAGGGCAATGCCCAACATCCCGCTGTCAATCGAGCTCCCGAACCTCAAGGAGATTCAGGCGCGCGGAGTTGCAGGACACGCGGCACGCTGCCTTGAAGTCGCGAAGAAGTACTTTGCGGAGAACAGCATCTACTAGCCATGAACCTGCCCAGCAAAGTATCAATCTGTGAGGTCGGCCTCAGGGACGGCGTTCAGAACGAGAAGGTTTATCCCAACACTGACCAGAAGGTAGAGATTCTGCGCGGCTTCATCGATGCAGGGTACAAGGTCATCGAGGTCGGCTCGTTCATGCACCCCGTGAGAGTTCCGCAGATGGCAGACACTGACGAAGTCTTCAAGCGCATCGGCGAAGTCCCGGCAGATGTCCAGCTCCGCGCACTCATCCCCAACACTCGCGGAGTACAGCGCGCAATCGACTGCGGGTGCAAGAAGGTCAAGCTGAACGTTTCGGCCAGCAGAATGCACAACCTCAAGAACCTTAACCGCACTCCTGAAGAGAGCGTTGCAGGTTTCGCGGACTGCGTGAAGATGGCACAGGAGCACAGCATAGAGATTTCCGGCTCAATATCGATGCCTTTTGCGTCCCCGTGGGAAGGCAGAACGCCAGTTGAGGATGTCGACGCAATAATTGAGGCGTATCTCAAAGTCGGGATTAATGAGATTTCCCTCTCCGACGCATCAGGGCAGGCAGTCCCGAATCAGGTCTACGAGCTCTGCAAGCACGTTCGCGAGAAATACCCGCAGGCTACGTGGTGGCTTCACTTCCACAACACCAGAGGCGCGGCAATCGCCAACATCGTTGCGGCAATGCAGGCCGGAATGACGCAGTTCGACTCGTCGTTCGGAGGACTGGGCGGCTGTCCGTTCGTTCCCGGTGCGGCCGGAAACATCTCGTCTGAAGATGTAATCAACATGATGGACGAGATGGGCATTGAGACGGGAGTCGACGTGCTTAAGGTTATGGCACTCTCGAGAAAAATCGGCGAGATTGTCGGTCATGGCCTCGACAGCTATGTTCTGAGGGCGGGCAGGTCTAAGGACTTGATTGCGTCTCAGGCAGAATAAGTATAGGAATAAGGGGATAGGAACAAGGGATTAATGTTCCTGTCTCCTAATCATTCAGTCAGGAGGAATAGAATTAATGTTTAAGTGGCTTGATGACCATTTCGAAGAAGTTATCATGGTCATATTTCTGATTCTGATTGCATGTGTCATGATGCTTCAGGTCGTAGTGCGCAAAATCCCCTTCATCCAGTCGCTCACTTGGGCTGAAGAGTTTTCGCGCTTCATGTGGATCGGCAGCGTGTTCATCTCCCTTCCCTACACAATCAGGAAGGCTAACATGCTCAGGGTAAGCGTAGTCCTTGACCTCTTCCCCCAGAAGCTCCGCAAGACCATCAACCTCTGCGTTGATGTAATCGTCGCGGTGTGCATGGGTCTTCTCGCGTACCACTCCATCGAGTGCCTCAAGTGGTCCGCCGGAGAGATGCTCGAGGGCGCAAAGGCTGAGACTTCCCCCGCAATGAACTGGCCGATGTGGTGGCTGTATGCCTGCGCACTGTTCGGGTTCGCGCTCGCAACGTTGAGGGCTGTGCAGATGTTCTTCATCCACCTTGCGAAGTTCAACGAGAAGGAGCTTACCACTCTTGAGCAGACGCAGTTAGACGCTCAGGCCGAACTTGAAGCAGCAAAGTCAGCAGAGGGGGCGAAGTAACCAATGGCAGCGTTATTAGTATTCGTTGTATTCCTTGTAGCAA
>JAFSWZ010000017.1 GCA_017450125.1 Synergistaceae bacterium
AAGGTAGCAACCGGCGACACCAAGCTCCGCGACCTCGACAAGTTCTGGAACTCTGAGGGCGTGTTCATGCTCGATGACCCGAAGACCATCACCCTCAATCAGGGCAATGGCAATAAAGCAAGCGTAACGCTCTACGCCAACGACACGCTTGACGACGTGGCAAAGAAGCTCAACGACGCAGTTGCTGACGGTCTCGGCCAGAAGAACTACGTCGACGACGCTACGAAGTTCGTAACGTTTGTAGGCAACGGCTCGACGACAGACTCTGAGGCAGTTGACGGCACGTTCCTGATCCGTTCAATCGTTCCCGGCAAGAGCGGCGAAATCACGCTTTCAGGCGACGAGGCGGTTCTTAACGCATTCTCCCTGAACACGATCCAGAAGTCTAAGGAGACCTCCTTCACGGTTGACGTTGAGGATGCACACACCGGCGAGCTCATCAAGCAGGGCGTGAAGATCACCGGCAACGTCGCGAAGGGTCTCATCGACGAGAACGTTGACGTAGAGTTCAGCGAGCTTTCCGGCATCAGCGCAAAGTGGAACAAGAACACCAACAAGTTCGACTACTCGGCCGCTACGACTGAGACTACGCTCCACCTTGCCGACAACACGACTGTTCTGCAGATCGGTGCAAACGAAGGCGAAGACCTCGCGATGAACATCGGCGACATGAGAAGCCACGCACTTGGACTTGACGGCGTAAACGTCATGAGCCACGACAGGGCGGCACGCTCAATCACCATCATCGACAACGCAATCGACAAGGTAAGCACGCAGAGGGCAAATCTCGGTGCGTACCAGAACAGGTTAGAGTACACGGCCAGCAACCTGACGACCGCAAGCGAGAACCTGAGCAGCGCAGAAAGCCGTATCCGCGACACAGACATGGCGAAGGAAATGATGAACTTCACGAAGCTCAACATTATGCTTCAGGCTGGCAACTCCATGCTCGCGCAGGCAAACCAGCAGCCTAACAACGTCCTCAGCCTTATCCGCTAGGCCTAAAGCCGCCTAAGTGGTATTCTGAAGTCGCATAACCCGTATCGTTGATACGAACGTAAGCAATTAATGGGGGAAGGGGGGAAATCCTCCTCCCCTATTTTGATACACGAATACGGGCTGACATGACGGAAGGCAGGCGGTTTGGCAATGGCAGGCGGGATAGAAGTCCCGGTTCCCCGGCAAACCACTGCTGAAGAGCGGCGTACGGTAACCAAGACCAAGACGCTTGGCCGGATTGGCGAGGCTCGTGAAGACAGTTTCCGGCAGAGGCTGGAAGCCCAGAGACGAAGCCTGAAGCAAGATCAGGACAGGCAGGAATCCAACGAGCAGGCCGAGAAGCACAAAGAAGCTATGTTCGCGAAGGTCGGGGCACGCCGGCACCTGCAGTACGAGGTGATAGAGGATGCCGCTATTGTTCAGGTAAGTGTGATTAATTCTGAGGACGGGACGATAGTGCGCAAGTTTCCTCCAGATACGGTAATCGGGTTCGCAAAGAAGTTCCGTGCGGCAGGCCGGGCTTCAGGACGCAGGCTCGATATGACAATGTGAGTTTTCCCCCGCATTTGCGGTAAACCCGTAATGTCGGGGGGGTTGTATATTTCAGGGAAGAGATTTTACACACACTAAGGACGGTGAAGTGAAGCATGTCAATGATAATGAATCACGACATGACCGCAATAATGGGACAGCGCATAATGCAGAGGAACTCCCTCGCTATGAAGCGTTCCCTCGAGAAGCTGTCGACAGGACTGCGGACAAAGATTGCGGATGTTGACAACACGGCCGGGCTTGCCATAAGCGAGACGATGATGTCCCGCATTGGCGGCAAGGAAAAGGCTCTGCAGAATGCCCAAGACGGTATCAGCATGATTCAGACGGCGGCAGGCGCGCTGGATCAGACACAGTCAATGCTGCAGAGGATGCGCGAGCTCAGCGTTCAGGCGGCGAATGACACGCTCACCCAGCAGGACAGGAGCTACATTCAGGTTGAGATAAACGAGATTCGCGACGAGATAACCAATCTCGGGAACAACACGCAGTTCAACCGCAAGAATATCCTCAGCGGAGACAACGCGGTCCTGTGGAGCAGCACGAACGAGAACGTCAAGGCGGTAGTTCACGGAGGACTGCGCTCGATAGACAGTTACGGGCAGAAGTACGCGGTTGACGGCAACTACAGGATTACCGTCAAGGCAGAGGTCGGCAAAGCACAGGTTCAGAAGACAGACATCCTCAAGATTAAGCACGACAGCACAACCGAGCTCAAGACACTGAACACGAAATCGGGGGTAGTCGGTGTATCGGCCAGCAATGTACCGTCCGGCGACTACAGCATAACTTTCGCGGAGAGCGCAGAGCCCGCGACAGAAGGAGTCCTCACGGGCTCATACGGCATAGGCGGGATGCTGAACGGTACGGAGAACGCGGTAACCTTTGCTGAAGAAATAGGCGCGCCTGTAACCAAGATAACCGTAGCGACGACTGACGGCGTGGAGATCTGGAGCACGTCAGGTTCAGACCTCTTCCGCAACGTCAGGAACGGAAGTGTTACTACTGCGGCGGATCAGTCAGCGTTCTTTGAGGGCAGGACTGACGTAACGAACGGACCGGCTTTCGTAGGAGTGAAGGACGAGGTTATTGCTTCTGCGCGCGAAAAAGGCATAATCCTTTCCGGCTTCGAGGAAGCTGACAGTGAGAGCGGCTCGCTGAACCTTACAGCACAGAGGCTCAACGGCGACGCGACAGGAATCACAATCTCCTACGAGACCGAAGCACCAGGTGTAGCACCCGTTACGGAGACGACGGCCGCAGACAGTGTAAGGATTGGTGCGGACGAGGTTTTTGCTGTCGAGGTAACTGACCAGAATTTAGACAACGCAAGCGTTCTCTTCGAGGTTACGAACATGGACGCTGTCAATGGCATGGTAACCCTGAAAGCCACAGCAAGCAAGCTCTCACAGGACGGACGAGCCACAACGGCCGTGCAGGACAACATCATTCTCACGATGGGAGCGGACGGTGAAACTCCTAACACCGTAAGCCTCTTCAAGCTCTTCGGCGGAACGGACGACAGCCCCGCAGCAACAATAACTCTCGGCGAGAACGGCACAGTTCCCATCCAGAAGGGCGCAAAGTTCGTGTATTCCATCAAGGCCGGAGCAGAGGCAGAGGGCAACGATAACCCCATACAGCTCAACATCACGTCAACTCCTGAAGGCTCAGACCCTGAAAGCTGGAGCGGCGGAGCTTTCGGCGGACAACAGGTGGAGTATCTCCTCAACGGCGAGACCAACGCGAGCTCTGAGCTGAACTTCCGGCAGTTCTTCGTGAACAGCGAAAACGGAAGCGTCTCGCAGGGAAACATAACCCTCAGGACAAACGCCAACTTCAAGGCCGCCGACGCAGGAGGAGAGATCAACCCCGAGAACAACAACGCTGCGGCATCGTTCAGGGCGGGTTACGTCGGGGAAGTTGCGACAAGCTCAACGAAGCTCCGCGACATCGACAAATTCTGGACGAACGAAGGAATATATGTTCTCGAACAGCCCAAAGAATTGACCCTCACGCAGGGCGACGGCAGGCAGGCTAAGATTATGCTCTACGGCAACGACACGGTAGGAGACCTCACGCGCAAACTGAATGACGCGGTAGCTAACGGTCTGGGGCAGGCAAAGTACGTTGACGATTCTGGTAATTTCGTGTCATTCGTAGAAGGTGCGACTCCTGGACAGGAAGGCGTAGAAGGTACGCTGGTAATACGTTCCGTGCTACCGGGCACTAAGGGGGAAATCACGCTCTCGGGCAATGAAGACCTGCTCAAAACCTTATCCCTCAATACGATTCAGGAGTCTAAGGAGACATCGTATGAAGTTACAGTAAGGGATGCACACGACGGCGAACTTATAGCACAGAAAGTGAACATCACGGGAAATATGCTCGTCGGCGTGATACACAGCAATATTGACGTGGAGTTCGACCCGATGCTGGACGTAAGCGTTGCGTGGAACGACAAAACCAAGAGCTTCGACTTCACCAACACGGGCGGCGACAACGGAACTGACGTAGTGCTTCACCTTGCGGACAACACGACAATCTTCCAGGCCGGAGACAGCGAGGGCGACGACGTTATGGTCGCGATAGGGGACATGAGGGCTCATGCTCTCGGCCTCGACGGAGTGAACGTGATGAGCAGGGATAGAGCAGCTTACTCGACGACGCTGATTGACGCGGCGATAGACAGGGTATCGATGCAGCAGGCCAAGTTAGGGGCGGCACAGAACCGGCTCGAGCACCACATCGGCAACCTCACGAAGGAAACCGAGATGCTCACCGAAGCTAACTCGCGCATTCGTGATGTGGACTACATGACGGAGATCATGAACTTCACGACGCAGAAGATTCTGATGGACGCGAATACTGCGATGCTGGCTCAGGCAAACCAGATTCAGCAGAGCACGATAATGAGGCTGTTACCGTAAATGGCATTCGGCCCGGAATATATTTCAGGACTCGCAGGGGCACTACGAAAGATCTTGCCTCTGCGGGTCAATCGTATTGAGGGGGGCGAGTCGTGGACAGCCCTCAAGTTTTCCGGCGAACAGTGGCTGTTATTGTCGTGGAGTTCCGGCGCGGCGGGAATTTGCACGGCCTCACAGAGCGAGATGAACGCCCTCAAGGACATTTCCCCGTCAAAAGCATCAATCAGCGAGGCACTGAAGAGCAGGCTAACTCACGGGGGAGAGATTTTCTCCGTCAGGCAGCTCAACAACGACAGAGTGATAGAGCTCGGTGCAAGGCGGAGGGTTTCTGCGGGCGTGAGCGTGAATTATTATCTTGTGTTAGAGATTACCGAGCCCGTAGCGAATTTCCTTCTGCTTGACGAGAACAGGAAGATAGACGAGGCGGCCAGGCATTCAACGCCGGACACAAACCGTTTCAGGACGATACTTCCCGGACACCCGTACACTCCGCCGCCTGTCTTCGAGGGAGTTGACCTCCACAGCGTCAAGAGCCTGAAGCCTGAAGACGTGCAGAACCTTCGGGGGATAGGCCGTCCGTTAGCGAGGCTGGCCGTGAATCACTGGGAGGAGCACGACGCTTTGTCGTGGCAGTCCGCGCTGGGCAAACTTCTCGACGAGGACTCCGACGTAATGTGCAGGGTCATCACGAAGAACGGATACATGACGCGGCTGGACTTTTCCCTTCCCGAGACCGCAGAACTTGGCCGGGACGTGCTGAGGGCTTCGGCACACGGAGTATTGCGGCCTCTGCTGATGAGGGGGCGTGAAAAGAAGCTGCACGAGATTGACGCGAAGATCAAGCGCGCGGTGAAAGCCAAAGAACGCCACCGGGACGGCATCGCCAAGCAGCTCAAGGAATGCCGGGACGCGGAAGTTTTCCGGCAGAAGGGAGAAGCTATACTATCGCACATTTACGCGATACCCAAACGCGCTGACACCGTAACCCTCACCGACTGGGACGGAACAGTCCTCACGATAGCCCTTGACCCGGAACTCTCGCCTTCGCGCAACGCAGAACGTTACTTCAAGCGTTACCGCAAGGCATCCGGCAACCCTGAGGAGATAAGCGCGAACCTTGAGGCCATAACGTCGGCGATAGACGAGCTGAAGGAACAGCACGCGCTTCTTGAGGCGGTCGATGACCCGGAAAGTTTCTCTGAGGCAGTTAAGGATCTCGAGGAGTGGCTGAGCCCTGAACCAGCAAGACACCACCGCAAGAAGCAGGCTTCCTCGCTCCCTCCGCACCTGAACATCACGCGGGACGGGGTTACGATTCTTGTGGGGCTGTCGGCACGCGGCAACAGGTACGTTACGCTGAAGGCGGCACGGCCGGACGATATTTGGCTTCACGCGCACGAGATGCCTGGTGCACACGTGATAATCAGGGGCTTGAAGCGTCAGGAGCTTGAAGGCGAACGGCGGGACATCCTCGAGTACGCGGCAGGACTTGCGGCGGGACATTCGGCGGGGAAAGGCGCGGGCTCTGTGCCGATTGACTACACGGAGAGGAAGTATGTTCGCTCTGTGCCGGGAACTGTCGCTCTCGTAACCTACACCAACCCGGGAACTCTGAGAGTTAAGCCGGAATAGCCGCACAAAAAAAGCCCTGCCCTTCGCGGACAGGGTGATTTTTTTTCTCTGCTACTTCTCTACGACAATCACAGGCTCGTACGTTACTCCTGCTCTCAGCCACGCATCTACAGTTATTGTGCGGCATGAGGGCACTTCCTCGATAGGTGCTCCGTCCGTGTCGTAGAAGTCCGCGATTCTGTCGTCTTCGGTCTCTTCCGCGTCCTTCGGGAAGGGAAGGTACACCAGCTTTGCCCCGACCGGCGCGTCCTCGAAAAGCTCCGCAGGCAGCTCGTGCTGTCCCTCTGTCTCTGACGAAAGCTCGGGCAGTACAGCAACCACAACATACCCCTTGCCCTCAATGAACGCGCGGTGTTCCGGCGAAAGCTGAGCGAGTGTGCGCGGAACTCCCAACCTAACAGCCTCATCATAATAAACGTCAACAGTTCCGGCTTCATTGTTGCCGTATGTGCGTGCCTCAGGGGATGATTCGGGAGAACTGCCGCCATTGTTCGCTGGAGCACTGGCTTCGTCGGATGTGCTCTTGTTCGCGGCAACGTGAATCGTCATCGTACCGCTCTGTTTGTTGGCGGCGTTCGTGGCCTGAACGACAAAGTCATCCTCCTCTGCAGTCAGCTTGTTCTTGGCCAGAGTGAACGTTACCGTTGCTTTGCGTCCCTTGCTCGCGGAATCTGCTTTCACTGAAGCAGTGATGTTGCTGCTCTGCGGCTTCGAGACCTTCCACGTTATCTTTGTGCTGTCGGAGGTGGGGGCTGTCTCGTCGCTTATCCAGAGAGTGAGCGTACTGCTGACTTTCGCCGTCTTCGAGCCGGTGAGCGTAACATAAGGCACGCTTCCGCCCGTGCTGAGGTTCATTCCCGTGCGGTCGGTATCAATCTCGGGGACAGGGTCATTTATCGTCAGGGACAACGTGCCCTTACTCTCCGCACCGATGTTCTCGAGACGCAGAGAGACCTTCGCGTTCTTCGAGGCTTTCAGTCCTCCTTCTCTGACACGCAGAAGCCCGCAGTTGTAGTACTCACTGCCCGGCAAAGCATCATTCTCGATGAGTTCCAGGCCAAGCGCGGCAAGTGCTTCAGTGTCCTCGTTCTTGCCCTTCTTGTTCAGGGGAGAGAACTTCACCCTGAAGCCCGCTGTGTCGCTGGAAGTAAGCTCCGTCTTGCCGACCTTCGCCCTCACCACCCCAGCAATATCGCCTGACCTGAAGGCATCCCTGCTCAGCGTCAGCTTCGTCGTGGCCAGAGACGGCTTCGCGCCGGTAACCGTTACCCACAGACGCGCCCAGTCGCCTGGACCGTAGCCGTTCGTCGCGTTCACCACGATGTCCAACGACTCGAACTCTCCGGCACTGTTCGTCGTCGGAAGAATGGCGTTTGCGGTTGTCAGAGCCTTGAGCTTGCCGGTCTTGCTGTCGAACGAGAGCCCAACTCCTGCAAGCACCGCCGCATAATAATCGCTTGTCTCTATGCTGTCATCCTCAAGGTATCCCTCATCATCGCCGAGCCTCCACGTTATCGTCTTCGAGCCCGCAGCTTTTAGGGTTACAGCAGGAACTTTCCCCGCAGCGACACTCTTCGTCTTCTTCGGGTCAATGTGCTGAAGGCCGGTCTCGTCTGCCGAGCCGGTCTTGTCCTTGATGGTAGCGCCTATCTTGCCCTCTACGCTGACCTTGAGCGTCGTCTTCTTCTTCGTGAAAGTGTTTGCCGCCGTTACAGTGAATGCCGTCTTGCTCTCCTTCTCCTGCGCCTCGACGCTGCCGGTGAACTCGACGCTTCCGGGCGTTACGACTCCTCCGAACGCGTCAAACTCCGGCTGTGTTACTTCAGCTTCTATGCCGTTCTTCTCCGCAGGCTTCACCGTGATGATGTAGTGCCCTTCCCCGCTCACAGTGTAGACCGTCGGGACTGTCGCGCTGTCAAGGTCAGAATCCTCAGACAGCGGAACGGTAACAGCTATTTTGCCCGGAGCGTAAATTTCCGCCTCGCTGCCGTATTCGTCTAGTGAAGTCATCTTCCAGCGTATCAGCTCAGAAGGCTTGGCACTCAGCTTGAAGGTTTTTGTGGCTGGAGACTTCATCGCGGAGTTCTGGACGGCAACAGTTAGGGGGAAGTTCGTGAAGGCTGTCTTTGCTCCGTTGAAGGTGATGGTTAAGCTGCTCTCGGCATCCTTCGTGTCCCCGCCGCGCTCAAAGCCCGTTACGCGGAAAGGAAGCCCGTACTGTATGATGTTCTGTTGCGTGAGGTAGATGTTCTCCTCCGGGACTTCTCCATCCTCACCGGGAAACAGTGTCTTCGCGTCCTTCCTGGCGATGTACACCCACACGTTAGGGGCAGCTCCCTTGACGGTGATTACTGCGGGCTGATCCCTGAAGTTCCCTGCAGTGAAGTTCGTCGCAGAGATTGCGGCTATCTTCGCCTTGCCCGCCGTTCCCGGCCCGGGATTGTTCGTCTTGTTCTCGTCGTCGTTCTCGCCAGCGTAGAGGTCAATGCCGTCCCAGCCGTCCCGCGTTGGGTCTGAGGCCGTGCCTGCAAGATTGGAGACGTTCAGGCTCACGGGCTGAGTTCCAGCGTCCGAGCCGGGCTCTTCGTGAACGTCAAAGGATGTGCTCATAACGACAACCGCACTGTTCGCAACAACTCTATAGCCATCGTCATTGACGAGCTCTGCGGTAACCGTAACTTTGCCCGAAATCCCGCTGGGCTTTGCGGTAAGAACTGTCTCATAGACCGCCGTACCTTCCAGCTCCAGAACGTTGTACTCCGACTTCTCGCTGTCAGTGAGAACTAATACGCCATCAGCGTCGCCGACAGAGATTTTGAGGCAGTCAGCCCAGCCGTAAGCATCCGAATCCGTGTCCTCCGTGTATGACAGTGAAGGGTTTGCTCCGCTTGTGTTGGTCTCGTAGAGAATCCTTATCCCCACTGCCGTATCTTCTTCGGCTTTGGCGTTGAGGGTGAACTTCTTGTGCTCGAGGTCTGCATCACCGAAGCCGGAGATTATCACGCCCTCTTTGCGCGCCGCCGCTACAACGTCCTTCTTCACTCCGGCAAAAAGCGGACCGTTCGCGGGGTTGGTCCGTCCCTCGAAGAAGGCCGCCTGATCCTCCGCAGTCGTTGTTCCTCCGTGCTGGGCACTCTTGAACAGGTCAGTACCCTCCATTGACCACAGCTCGCCGCCCTCCGTCGTCTCAACCGTAATTCTTGTTACAGGAGCACTGATGCCGTTCCTGAACGTGAGCGTTGAGTCCGTGTCGTAAGGGTAGTAGCGTACGAGTGCCTTGATGTTGATGCCGATGTCCTCATCCGTCCTGTTCGCGGCGTTGTAGATGTCCGTCAGGCCTGCCGTGATGCTCTCGATCGTGTAGCCTCCTCCTGCCCAAGCCGAAGCACAGAGCAGAAGCATCCCCAAAGCAAGCGCGGAAACGTGAATATATCTCTTCATGAGCCATGACCTCCTTTGTCTGCTATAGTTATCGGATAAGTGAAATTCTACCATGAAAGAAGCCCTGCCCGGATTTCTCCAGACAGGGCCGGCTGCCAACCTGTGAGTTTACTTCGTCTTCAGCATGAGCAGATGCCTGGACTCTGTTTCCTCACGTTTTGCCTTACTCCGCTTCGATCGCGATCACCGGTGCGTACTTCACTCCGGCGTTAAGCCACGGAGAGGCTATGATCTTATGGCTTGCAGGAACTCCTTCAACCGGTGTGCCTGCTTCGTCATAGAAATCAACGATGTCTTCATCATGCGTCGCCTTGTCAGGGAATGCGAACCACAGGAGCTTTGCGCCCTCAGGAGCATTCTCGTCGAGCTCTGCGCTGATGTCGTACTGGCCGTCCTCTTCGACGGTGATCTCAGGAAGTACCGCGACGACCGTGTAACCATTCTTGGCGAAGAACGCGTTCTGTTCTGCCGTGAGGTTCGCGAGTGTTCTCGGTGCACCGAAGGTTACTCCGGCTTCCTCGCCCTCTGCGCCGTTCTCAGCCTCTGCCTTTGCCTTAGTGTCAAGGTATGTCTGGTAGCTCGCGCTGCCGTTCTTGGCCTTGACTCTGACGGGCGTGCTGGCCGTGCTTTCGGGGGCGACATAGACTGCCTTCGCGTTTGCAGGAAGTGCGCCGGTGTTGTCAGTACTGGCTTTCGCCGCGATGTTGAGCTCCACTGTGCCCTTGCCTGCTGCGCCGATGTTGTCGAGCGTAACGTTGATCTTGGCCTTCTTGGTCTCCTTCATCTTGCTGGCGTCCGCAACCCTGATGATGCCCAAGTTCTTGTAGTTCTCGTCAGGCTCGGTGGTTTCATGGCTGCCCTTCCTCAGCCAGACTGCCGTAATTTCAGCAGGCTGGCTATCAAGGCTGACGTTTATAGCACCGCTTGCGACCTTCTCCGTGTAAGCACCGCTGTCATAGACATTCTCCGCAAGGACTGTTTCCTTGTCGCCGCTCAGGAGCTTGTACGGAGTCTTGTCGCCGCTCGGGACTATCTCCATATTGTCTGTAGCCTCAGTATCGGTGCTCTCCAATGCCATGACACTCTTCCAAGTAATCATCTCAAGGCCGAGTCCCTCGAGTGTTTTCTTGCCTGCCGCATCGGGCGAAACAATGACGTTCGCTCCTGCCGCGCTGGAGGCTACGGGTTTAGCCTTACCTGCATTGAGCGCAAAGGTCTTGATCGTGCCGTTCACGTACTCATTTCCGGCGAACTCTACCTTCTTGACGTTGAGGGACGGTTTCGCGCCCGTGATGCCCATCATCGTGTGAACTGAGGCATCTTCTTCACCTCCGACCTCATTAGTGGCGTAGATTATAACCTCTATAGGCTCATACACGCCGTCATTGGACGTAGGAATAGTGTTCTTAGAGCCCTTCGGGTAATCGATTACCGCACCCTTCTTCTCGTCGAACGACAGGCCTACTTCGTTGAGAGCTTCCAGATCGTCGACATAGTAGGTTATCGTCTTCGAGCCTATGGCCTTCGGCTTCACACTGGGAACTTTGCCGGCCTCGACGGGCTTCGTCGTGAACCACCTGTGGTTGTCGTCATCCTTCGAGACGGGGTACTTCTTGACGTCGAACGACGCAGGAACTTTGCCGATTACCGTGATCTTCGCGGTGCCCTTCTTCTTGGTCATCGGGTTGGTTACCGTGAGGGTTACGGCAGTCTTGCTCTCCTTGTCGGTCTTCGTGAGCTTTCCGCCGAACGTTACAGAGCCTATGTTGCCCGTATCTTCGCCCTCGTTGTCCTTGCCGATCTCGCCCCTGTAGTTGAAGTCAGGCGAGGTGATGGTTACCTCGATGCCGTTCTTGGTCTTGTCCGCGCCCTTCTGGGTGATGACGAACGGGCCGTAATCTCCGCTGATGTAGTAGGTAAGGAGATGCTCGGCTGCCTCAGAGAGCTTGCCCAAGTTTTCGTCCCCAGCGACAAGCGGGATGGCGATCTCGAGCTTCTTGTCTGCCGGGTTGCTCTTGGTGTCGATCACGTGGTCATAGGGTTCATTATACTCAATATGTGTGCCCGAGACTGTGGCTGTTACGTCAGTCGCATCGCCGACATCATCTGAAACCTTCCATACATAATTCTCAGCATCATAGTAGGCATTGCCTGTGCTGAGCGTGAAGGCAAGGTCGCCGCCGTTCACGTAGTCGGTGTAACGAGCTTCCTCATCGAAGCTGATTATCGCGCCAGTGAGCGTATCTCCTGCCTCAAATTCCCTCGCT
Source organism: Synergistaceae bacterium (assembly GCA_017450125.1). Lineage (NCBI taxonomy): Bacteria > Thermotogati > Synergistota > Synergistia > Synergistales > Synergistaceae > Synergistaceae bacterium. Next base: position 11,822 of record JAFSWZ010000017.1, read on the forward strand.
GTCCTCACACCTTCAGCATTCTCCGTTACGAGCGGGACGTTGGTAAGTGCTGTCTCCACGTTATGGTAGTCATTGAACCACCACTGAGGCGAGTCGGTGTTGGGCTCAACATTGATCTTGACGGCCTTAGCGACAGGCTTTGAGGTCTGCTTGTTCTTCAGGGAGACAGTTACCGGGAAGCCCTTGTAGCTGAAGTACCCGCCGTTGAAAGCGAGGGTCAGCGTGGAGGACATGTTCTTGGCGGTCTCCTTGTCAGCCTTCTTGCCGTCCTTGTCGGTAGCACCAGTGAGGCCGGTGTTGCCGCTGAAGTCGTAGCTCGTGATCCTGAAGGGGATCTGGTACTCCGCGATGTTGTCCTGGTCGAGGCGGATGTTCTTCGTTGAGCCCTTAGGAAGCCAGCCGAGCTTGATGGCATCTTTGGCGGCGACGTAAACGTCAACTTCTGTTACTGGGCCGCTGATGGGGATGGTGAGCTCTCCGGCGGTGCCTGACGTGAAGGTGAGTGCTTCCTTCTCGATCTTGCCGAGCTTGGGCTTGGCCTTGGCGGTTGCGTTGTTGCCGGGGTCGCTCTCGAAGACGGGGTCTTTGCCGTCCCACTTGGCACCTTCGGGGTTGGCGGGATCGTTCTCGTAGTCGAACTTTGCGTGAATCTCGATCTCTCCACTTGCATTCTCAGACGCGTCAACTTTTCTAGCAGTCTCCGCAGCGGCATCAGTAGTAATGATTGAGCCGTTAGTCGTTCCGTCAGAGTTGCAAAGGTATACCTTAACAGGGAAGGTTCCTGTTGTTTTCAGTAATGTACCGGTTACGTCGATTCTGAGCGTGGTAGGTCCCATAGCAGTATTATCATCAGCGGTAATACCCTTCGTGAACCTATAGTAGGACTGATTCGCTGCATTCTGATTCTCTACATCGGTATTGGTAACAGTCGTAGACTTGACAGTGAAGACATCACTATCCGAACCTGTTGATGCACCTGCGACTTCCCACTTGACGACGTTGGCGTTTTTGTAATACCCGCTTGTTGACGGACTTACACCTGACACAGTTACGTAGAAGGACACCGTTACATCTTGGTTGACCCTCACGGCAGCGTCATAAATATCGTCAACCTCAACAGAGTCTATCTTGAAGTAATAGTCTGCCATCGCAGGCGCAGCGAACGACAGCAACACCCCGGCCAAGATAGCCAGCATAAACGCGCTTTTCTTCATACCATTAACCTCCTTGTTCGTCTCCCCGTCCTTCGCGGGAAAGACCTTCGTTAGTTTTCCTTGAGCACCCTACTTCACGAGTGCCCGCCTTCGTGCGCACATTTTCTGGTGTAAACGCACTAACCACCTCCTCAAGTACTGCCGGTCAATTTACACTCACTCCCGCACAGCTCACACCGAATCTTCATCCGTGAAATGATGTAGCGTTCACTGTTACGCGAGCTTGTTACCCTATTGCTTGGATATGTAATGTTTCGGAGACAAAGCAGGAAATCTTTAGCGAGTATTCTACAACATGAGGGAAATGGTGAAAATATTTCAGGGTAAGTTGCTCGTGAATGGATGTTTTATACATTAAATCCCCCTGCAAGATAGCAAGGGGACGAGAAAAGGTATCTTCTTTATGCTGGCAGGAGTTCCGGCTTCAAGCCAAGCACGGAGGCCAGCTTGTGGAAAAGGTTTATTGTGGATTCCTTGTTCACGTACTCGAAGTCCTCAACCTCTTTCTCCTTAACACCCGCCATCTTCGCGAGCTGCCTGCGGGTCAGGCCTCTGGCTTCACGGGCTTCGGTTATGGCACGTGCTAACCCTGTCTCGAACTCTAAGGCCTCGTATGCACGACGGAACTCGGGATCCTTCATCTGCTCGTTCAAGAAATCCTGAAAGTCTACTGACATAAACTAATGCTCCCTTCTGAGATAATCTTCACGGTATCTCTTCGCGCGCTCTATTTCCTGTCTAGGAGTCTTCTGCGTCTTTTTGATGAAGCCGTGCGTCAAGATTGCCCGCCCATTCACCACAAAGAAATACAGCACCCTTGAGATGTTCCCGCCGAATTGTGCTCTCAGCTCAAATATACCATCTTGCAGCGGCTTTGAGTAGGGTGCACGAAGTTCGTAACCGCGCTCGCCGAGCATTGATATTGTCCGCAAAAGTTTAGCTTTCATCTCCTTAGTAACGCCATCCAGAAATTCCTGCACCGGGACTGTGCCGTCCTCAGTCTCGTATAATTTGACTTCAATCATTCATGAGCTCCTACTCTCCGTGCAAGGTGAACAGCGAGATCTCCGACGGGTCGAACAGCCGGATGATAAACCCGTCCCACTGCGACGTTCCCGGGCTGTTGTAGAGCTTCATTCCCGCAACGTCATACCATCCACGCACAAAGCCTCCGTTCGCCCTCGCGGTGAGCTGCTTTATTCCCGGCATCTGCCCGCCGTGCGTGTGTCCCGAAAGCTGGAGGGTTACGCCCAGCTTCGTGTTCTCGTGCGCAAAACGCGGCTGGTGATCCATAAGGATTATCGGCGTGCCGTCAGGAATCCCCTCGAGCGCACGGGGAGTGTCCCTGTTTCCGCCCGTCGGGTCAGGCACTCCCGCAACCGCAAGCCGTGAGTCCCCGCTCTCAAGGATTACGTGTTCGTTCTCTAGCCACTTCACCCCGAAGCCAGCAATCGTCTTCAGCCAGCCGTCAAGGTCGTAATAATATTCGTGGTTGCCGGTTACCGCGAGAACGCCGTACTTCGCGCGCAAGTCCTTCAAGGGTTCAAGGTCTCCGCTCCTGTTCCTGACCTGTCCGTCAACAAAGTCGCCCGGAATCAGAATAACGTCAGGGCTGAGAGCGTTCGTCTTTTCCACAACTGCACTCACGAAGTCCCTGCGGTTCACGCTCCCGACGTGAATATCTACCAGCATTGCGACTTTCAGGCCGTCGAAGTCTTGGCCGAGCCCCGCTATCTTCACCTCGTGATGCACAACGTCAGGGACTCTCGTGCCCTGATACGCTCCCCACAACGTTGCGCAGACCGCAATCACCAGCACGGACAGCGACGCGTAATGTGCACTGAACTGCTGGCGGACAACTGCCTTCCAGACGAGATAGATTACGTCCTTCACAAGAAGCATAAACAGTGCGCAGACCATGAAGCTGAACAGTGCGGAGAGCAGCAGTGCAACAGGTCTCGGAAGCTCGTACACGTCAAAGCCAGCTGGAGTCATTCTTAGCAGAAAGATTTTCAGCAGGCCGCAGGCAAGAACCAGAGCCAGAAGGATTTTTGCCCACACTGGAACTCTCAGCGGGCATATCATGCTGAGTATGTCATAGAGACAGATCAGGCACGGCATCAGTACAAAAGGGTTAAACATTCTGAACAACAATATCACTCCTTCGATAAAAATATCCCCCTGCTTTACGGCAAGGGGACAAGGTTATTTCACTGTGTTACGCCGATTTCTCGACAACTACGAACTTTTCTCCCTGCTTGATGCACTTTGCGGGGCAGACCTTCGCGCAGATACCGCACTTCACGCACAAATCCTGATTGATGACAGCGAGGTCATGATCCATCGTGATGGCCTTCTTCGGGCACTTCTTCTCGCACAGCGTGCACCCGATGCATCCAGCACTGCACACGCTCTTGACCGCAGGGCCCTTCCAGTGTGAAGCACACGCGACGATGACATCAGCAGTTACAGGCACGAGCACGAAGAGTCCCTTCGGGCAGTTCTCGACACACGCACCGCACCCGACGCACTTGCTCACGTCGACCTTCGGGAGTCCGTCCTCACCCATCGAGAGCGCGCCGAACTGGCAGACACTTACGCACGTACCCATTCCGACACAGCCGAACGGGCAGGCATTCGGCGAACCGCCAGGAATCGTTACCGCACTCCGGCAGTCGTTTATGCCGTCGTAGTTCAGCGTTCTCGGGGAAGCCTCGCACGTGCCCTTGCACCTCAGGAATGCACGTACAGGAACGCCAGCTCCTGCGTCAACGCCCATTATCGCCGCGATTGCCTCAGCAACCTTCGCACCGCCGGGAGCGCACTTGTTGACAGGAGCTCCGCCCTCTACAACGCCCGACGCGTAGCCGTCGCAACCGGGATAGCCGCAGCCTCCGCAGTTCGCACCGGGAAGAGCCGCACGCACAAGGCCTATCCTCTCGTCCTGATGAACACGGAACACTATCGATGCTATCGCGAGCAGAACTCCAAACACTCCGCCCATAATTCCCATTAACGCAAGGGGAGCTACCATTACATGTCCTACATCCATAGTTACACCCTCCTTACTTTATGATGCCGTTGAAGCCCATGAAGGCAATTGACATCAGGCCTGCAGTGATTAACGCCATCGGAAGCCCCTTGAGGCTGTCGGGAATGCCCTCGTTAGTCTCGATGCGCTCGCGTATTCCGGCCATGAGTGAGATTGCGAGCAGGAAGCCCAGCGACGAGCCAAGAGCATTAACCAGTGCCGCCGCAAGTCCGTAGCCTTCATTCATGTTGAGGACTGCAACACCGAGAACTGCGCAGTTCGTCGTGATTAACGGGAGGAAGATTCCCAGAGACTTATACAGCACGGGGTTGAGCTTCTTCAGCGCAAGTTCCACGAACTGAACGAGAGCCGCAATCACAAGGATGAAGGAGAGCGTGTACAGGTACTCGAGGTGCAGAGGAACAAGAAGGTAGTTGTACGTGAGCCACGTCATGCACGACGCAAGAACGATGACGAACACGACAGCCGCGCCCATTCCCTGAGCAGTCTTGAGCTTGGAGCTTACTCCCATGAACGGGCAGCACCCCAAGAAGCGCGACAGCAGGATGTTGTGCACGAAGATTGAGCTGATGAACAGCAGGAATAATTCTGTTATGGACATTACTGCTTCGCCTCCCCGCATTCTTCTGCGTCTCTCTGGCAGAACTTAGCCATTATGCACGAACCGCACCCCGCAGGACGTGCCTCAGCAGGTGTTGCCGCAAGCCCCTTGAACTTGGCCGCACGTGCCTGAATTGCGCGGAAGAGCCCCATACTGCACCCGAGAATGATGAACCCGCCCGGAGCTAACACAACCAGCATTGCAGGGTCAAAGCTCACGACAGGATTACCCATCCACGTTCCAGCACCGAGAATCTCGCGCACCGAGCCCAGAAGGGACAGCGCAACCGTGAAGCCCAAGCCCATACCGATGCCGTCAAGCGCGGAATCAAACACTCCGTTCTTCGACGCGAAGGCTTCTGCTCTGGCCAAGATTATGCAGTTCACGACAATTAACGGGATGAAGATTCCCAGCGACTTGTTCAGCTCGGGGGCAAATCCCTTCATCAGGAACTCTATAACCGTAACGAATCCAGCGATTACCACGATGAAAATCGGTATGCGTATCTCGTCGGGAACTATCTTGCGCAGAATGGAGATTACGATGTTTGACGCAGTGAGGACGAACGTTGCCGCTATGCCCATGCCGATGCCGTTAGCTACGCTGGTCGTCGTCGCAAGCGTAGGGCACAGGCCGATGCACTGAACGAACGTCGGGTTGTCCGTAAGTATTCCGTTGGTGATTATCTTCAGCTTGTTCTGGCTCATAGAGTCTAGTTACCCCCTTTCAGGTTCTTGCTCCAGTAATTCACAGCCGCATTCACGCCGTCGGTTACTGCGGTTGATGTTATTGTTGCGCCGGAGATTGCAGCTATCTCGTCGGGATTGCTCGCACCGTTCTTCACGACCTTAAGCGGAAGAGCCGTCTTGTCCGTGAACTGTCCGTAGAACTCAGGCTCAGTTGCCCTTGCTCCGAGTCCCGGAGTGTCGGAATGGCTCAGAATGTTTACCGCCTTCACCGTGCCTTCCTTAGTGATGCCGGCAATGAACTGCAGAGGCCCGCCGTAACTCTTGGTCTCGACGGTCATGCACCAGCCCACAACATTATCTCCGTCTTTTGCCTGCACAATATCAATGACCCAGTCATCATCTGCTTTGTCGACAGCCTCGAAGGTCTGGGCTATGGGCATAACGTTTTTGAACGCCTCGTTCTTGGCCGCAAGCTCAACCTGTTTTATCGCCGCGCTAGTGTAGTGCTCGACGACACCGAGAATTATTCCCGTTACTGCGGTAACCGCCAGCAGCGTCCCGCCCAAGTGTATTGCCTTCTTGATGTAATCGGCAGCTGATACGTTATCGCTCATGACTATTTCCCTCCTGTCCTCTGAAAGTATCCGTTCTTCGGCGCGCCGAATACTCTCGGTGAAGTGTACCTGTCGATTAACGGAACTGCGATGTTCATGATAAGGATTGAGAACGACACGCCTTCAGGATAGCCGCCCCACGTACGGATTAACGCAGTGAGAAGCGCGCACCCTGCCGCGTAAATGTACTGTCCCTTCTCGCTCATGGGTGATGTCGTGTAGTCCGTAGCCATGAATATTGCTCCGATTAACAGTCCGCCCGTAAGCATCTCGTGAATCGGGAACATCCCGCCTCCGTGATTGAACAGTGCAGACAGAATCGCCGTCGTCAGAATGTACGTTAAGGGTATGCGCGCGGAGATTACTCTTTCCCAGACGAGGTAAGCCCCGCCCAGAATCAGGAGCAGTGATGAAGTCTCGCCGATGCATCCTGCCATGTTGCCGGTCAGCATGTCGAACAGTGAGGGCATCCCTGCTGTCGTTCCGGCCTTCATCGCCGCAAGAGGTGTCGCGCCGGAAATTCCGTTGAGCGTCCAGGTGGTCATTGCCGTCGGCCAAGAGATGAGCATCATTGCACGTGCGGCTAACGCGGGGTTGACGATGTTGCAGCCTATTCCGCCGTAGAACTGCTTGACGATGATTATCGCGAACAAGCTCCCGACTACAGCCATCCAAATCGGAATCGTCGGAGGAAGGTTATACGCGAGAAGAAGCCCCGTAACTACAGCCGAGAGGTCGCAGATTGTGGACTTTGTGTGCATGACGAACTTCTGCCACGCCCATTCGCCCAAGACAGAAGCAATGATGCAGGCAGCTATAACTCCGAGCGAACGGAGGCCGAGAAAATACACTCCCATGATTCCCGCAGGCACAAGAGCATAAATCACCATGCCCATGATATTGCGGGTGGTGAACTCCGAATGTATGTGCGGGGAAGTTGATACGGTTAATTTCGTGTCCATGACTTATTTCGCCTCCGCCGGCTTAGCCGGTTTTTCCGTTACGTTTGCTTTTGCCGCCGCAGCTGCCTTGCGCCTGTTTGCGGTTACGGTAGCTTTGCCGTCCTTGTAGCTCTGAACGAGATGCCGTGATGCCGGGCAGGTGTACGCACAGCTTCCGCACTCTATGCAGTTCATTCCGCCGAGTGCCTCGAACTCCGCGTAGTCCCTGCGCCTCACAGCGTGGTCAAGGCTCGTGGGCTCGAGGTGCATCGGGCAGGCTTCAACGCACTTTCCGCACCTTATGCACGCGCTCTCTTCGGCAAAGTAGGCTGACTTCTTCGTGAGGGCTAAGATTCCTGACGTGCCCTTGACGACGGGGACATCAATTGAACGCATAGCAATTCCCATCATCGGCCCGCCGGAGATTACCTTCACGGGTTCTTCGACAAAACCTCCGCACTCGTGGATAAGGTCTCTCATGCTCAGGCCCAGCGGAACGAGGAGGTTCTTGGGTTCAGCGATTGCGTCTCCTGTTACAGTGATTATCCGTTCGTGAACAGGAAGCCCCTTCTCGATTGCCGCCCAGATCTGCCAAGCAGTGCGCGTGTTCAGGACAATGCACCCCACATCTGCGGGAAGGGCGGGAACTAACGGAACTTCCTTGCCGGTTACTGACCAGATGAGCATCTTCTCTGCGCCTTGAGGGTACTTGACCTGCAGGGGCATTACCTTAATGCGCGGGTTCTTGTTGTGCGCGGTCATAGTTGCGATGGCTTCGGGTTTGTTGTTCTCGATGCCGATTACGCCTTCAGCCTCAGGGAAAATCTCCAGCACGAACTCCAAGCCTTTAAGCACCTCGTCAGGCTCCTCGATCATCAGCCTGTTGTCGCAGTTCAGGAACGGTTCGCACTCTGCAGAATTGATGATGATGTGCTTGATGGGCTTGTCCTTCGGAGGAGACAGCTTTACGTGCGTCGGGAAACAAGCTCCACCGCTCCCGACAATGCCGGCCTCGCGGATTAGTTTCACGTAGTCGGCAGGTGTCGGCTTGTGGCCAAGTGCTTCGTGCAGTGAAGGAGCTGGGGTATATTGCCCGTCGCTCTCGACAACCACGCACATTTCCATTGCGCCGGTGTAGACCATGCGGGGCTCTACGGCTTTGACTGTCCCGGACACTGCGGAATACTTCGGGGCTGAGACGAACGCATCAGTGTCGCCGATTTTCTGTCCCGCAAGAACAGCATCACCCTTTTTCACGAGCGGCTGGCACGGCGCACCGATGTGCAGTCCCATAGGATAGACGAACTCCATCACATCCGTCGGCTTGAGGATTTCGACGGGCTTGCTCTCGGTGAGAGATTTGCCTTCAGGCGGATGCACACCGCCTAAAAACGTCGGCAGGTTCATAGTGATACAGCACTCCCCTCAAAATAGATTGTGTGTTAAAAGTGTGAATGCTTGTATTATATCGTAATTGGTGCAAAAATTTTCCCGCTAGCAGATAGGAGACATAATGAACTTTCCACATATAACACCACTAGACACACAGGCAATGAACGAAGCACGGACTCTGATTGACGGCAAGGTCAAGCCGCCCGGCAGTCTCGGAGCTCTCGAGGATATCGCGATACAGCTCGCAGGAATAACCGGCCGAGCGCATAACGCCTTCACTCGCAAGGTCATCTGTCTGTTCGGGGCAGACAACGGCATCTACGAAGAAGGTGTGTGCTCATCACCCCAAGACTTCACGCGGAGATTAATGCACGTCTACGCAGAGAGGCAGGACGGCGGGATAAACGTTCTCGCACGTCAGGCAAGGGCTGAGCTCAGACTCTATGATTTGGGCGTGAAAGGCCTCGCGCCTCACCGCAATATCATCACCCGAAAGTTCCTTCCCGACGGTACGGCGAACTTCCTTCACGGACGCGCAATGACTGCTGAGCTCACAGAAGAGGTTATAGCGTTAGGGGTTGATGTTGTTAGGGAGCTGAAGTCGGAGGGAGCTGACGTAATAGGCACGGGAGAAGTCGGGATGGGCAACACAACCACAGCCTGTGCGTGCATTATGGCGGCTACGGGTTCTCGTGATGTTTCGCTCGTCGGAAGAGGGGCGGGGCTCGACGACGAAGGACTTGCACGGAAACGGAAGGTGATTCTCGAGGCACTTGCTTTTCACGCTACTAATCTCACTGACCCGATGAACATCCTCTCGTGCGTCGGAGGTCTGGACATTGCCGCGATAACAGGAGTCTTTCTCGGCGGAGCAATCTACCGCGTGCCTGTTCTTGTCGACGGGGTAATCTCGATAGCGGGCGCACTCTTGGCCAGCCAGCTTGAGCCTCTCGCGCGAATGTTCATGCTAGCCTCGCACAAGTCGCCGGAGCCTGCATTTATGCATGCGGCCAAGTTCCTGAACCTCAAGCCGTCGTTGAAGCTGGGAATGAGGCTCGGTGAAGGGACGGGGGGTGCAGTTATGATGCAGATAATTGACGACGCACTAGCTATAATTAACGGCATGGGAGATTTCGTCTCCCTGAAAGGAGAATGACCATGAAAGATATACTCGTAATCGATTGCCAGTATGACTTCATCGACGGAACATTAGCCTGTGCACACGCGGAAGAGGCCGTGAAGAACATCATCACCTACATCAACGCCCACCCTGACGCTCGGGTATTCTACTCTGCGGACTGGCACGGCCCGAAACACTGCAGCTACATTCCCAACGGCGGAACGTGGCCGGTGCACTGCCAAGCGGGAACTCACGGTGCTGAGCTTCACGCGTCGTTCAGCACGGACATCGTGAACCCTGCACAGCGTCCCAACGCCACGAACGTCTACCGCAAGGGCGAGGACGACGACCTCGAAGAATATTCTGCCTACGAAGCCTGGAACGAAGCAGCAAAGAAGACACTCAGTGAAGTCGTCGGGCAGGACGTGCTGATCTGCGGAATAGCTACGGAGTTCTGCGTCAAGGAGACCGTGTTAGCGTTTGCAGGCTCTTGGAGGAACATTGAGATATCTGCGTCGCTCTTGGGCTGGGTTGACGGCGAAGGCCACAAGAAAACTCTCGAGGAACTCTCCGAACTCGGGGAAGGACTCGGCAGGTTCAGCACCGTAATCTTCGGAGGGAGCTTCGGGGATTCGCTTGTAGTAAAGTGCTGCTACGGAGCACTATGGAGTGTGTTTCACAAAGGAGAGGAGATCAAGCCTGCACAGAGCATCATTGAAAGAATATCCAAGTCAGCATTCGGGGAAGAATGGGGAGAAGGCGAGCCCTCAAAACTCCTTGCCACCGCAATATCTGCCGCACCAGAACGTGAACAGGAACTGCGTGATGCTTTCGCTTCTCTCGGCTCGAGGCCAAACGCTCCGTTGTGGGCTGCCTTGCTCAAGGACAAGGGCTGCAGAGTCGTGTGCATGTCGAAATACCCTGCCGTGTCTGGAACAATTGAGTTCGTCAAGCCGCAAGCTCCGGGAGACATTGAAGGAGTCATTCCGGCCAAGAGCATATTTGCCGCAGACGACGAGAAGGCTTGCGAGGCCGCAAAGGAAGCCGGATTTTACGTTATATGCCCGCCATACCTCAGGGATGCCGCAAAAATGCTGGGCAAGATGTTAATCGGGGTTGACGTTCATGATTAGCACGATAATCTTCGATATCGGCGGAGTACTGATAGATTTTGACTGGGACGGGTTCATTCACAGGATGTTTCCCGGCCGTGAAGAACTGATCGACGAGCTTGATGAGGCAGTCTGGGGAAGCAGACGCTGGGACAGGCTCGATGCGGGCGACGAACCTGAAGAAGTCTTCGCGAACATTATTGCCCACGCACCGCACCACGAGGCCGAACTCCGCAAAGTCTTCGAGAACGTCGGCGACACGCTCAAGAAGAGGCCTGCGACTCCGGGCTGGCTGAAGGACTTGAAGGCGCACGGTTACCGTCTGCTGTACCTGTCGAACTACTCACGCTACGTGATGGCCAAGAACCCGGACGTTCTGGACTTCCTGCCGCTTCTGGAAGGAGGAGTCTTCTCGTGCGACGTTCGGCTGATAAAACCCGACCGCAAAATCTACCAGTGCATAGCCGACAAGTTCAGCCTCAACCCGCCGGAATGCGTGTTCATCGACGACATAGAACGCAACGTGAAGGCGGCAAGGGAGTTCGGGTTTAAGGCGATACAGTTCGGGACATTGCAGCAAGTACAGCGTGAACTTGATTCACTGTTGAAGGAGGAATAGACATGAGAGATTTCCGCATCAACTGCTTCATCACTGGAGCAATAATGCTTGTGCTCGGAGGTTTCGCGTTCTCGCGGCCGGTTGAAGCCCTCGTTACGGTAGGGTTCTTCATGGGGCTTGGCCTGATTGCGTCGGGGATAAACTACTTCAGCGCGTTCTACTTCTTCGGCCTCAAGAGGTTTATCCTGCTCGGGCTTCTGGATTTCGTTGCTGGACTGTACATGGCCTTTCAGCCCGGAGCTGCCGCACTGGTGATACCGTTCGTTGTCGGGCTGTGGCTGGTGAGTGTAGGGTTCTCGCGCGTCGGAATGTCCCTGTGGCTCGGAGGCGCAAGAGTGCGCGGATGGTGGCTGATGCTGCTTCACGGAGTCGTGCTCGTCGTGCTGGGCGGGGTAATGTTCATGTCTCCGCTGAACGTCTCGCTGTCGGTGATGTTCATGATGATAATGGCGGGTACGCTGGCGGTTATGGGAGTATTGACGATCCTTGAAGGTTGTATAATGTGCAGGCAGTAAATTTCTGTTCAGGAGGTTTTCTTCACGATGGAACTCGGAAAAATCGAAGCCCTCTTAGGTTCAGAGGCGGAGTCCCTTCTTACTCACAAGTGCGAGACAATCAGCAAGGATATGCTCTCACTTCCCGGCCCGGACTTTGTTGACCGCGTAATCAGCATGTCTGACCGTCCCATACCCGTAATGCGCGCAATGCAGACGCTGTTCTCACACGGCAGGCTTGCGGACACGGGGTACATCTCGATTCTGCCGGTAGATCAGGGCATTGAGCATTCAGCGGGAGCGTCCTTCGGGCCGAACCCGATATACTTTGACCCGGAGAACATCATCAAGCTGGCGATGGAGGCAGGGTGCAACGCAGTAGCCACGACGCTGGGAGTTCTCGGCGCAACAGCAAGGAAGTACGCGCACAAGATTCCGTTCGTGCTCAAGCTCAACCACAACGAGCTTCTGACGTACCCCAACCAGTTCGACCAGGTGTTATTTGCGTCGGTCGAGCAGGCCTACAATCTCGGAGCAGTAGCAGTCGGAGCAACAGTATACTTCGGCAGCCCCGAGTCGACGCGTCAGATTCAGGAGATCTCTAAGGCATTCCACGCGGCGCACGAAATGGGAATGGCGACGATTCTGTGGTGCTACCTGAGGAACTCAGCCTTCAAGGTGAAGAGGGACGACAAGGTTACGGACTACCACGCGAGTGCGGACCTTACGGGACAGGCGAATCACTTGGGCGTAACGATTGAGGCGGACATCATCAAGCAGAAGCTCCCCGAGAACAACGGCGGGTACATGGCGATGGGCAAAGGTTACGGCAAAACATCGCACGAGATATACGACAAGCTGACGACTGACCACCCGATAGACTTGGCGCGCTATCAGGTGGCGAACTGCTACATGGGGCGTGCAGGGCTCATCAACTCCGGCGGAGCTTCCGGCGGGGCGAGCGACCTCAGCGAGGCAGTACGTACTGCGGTCATCAACAAGAGGGCCGGCGGAATGGGACTGATTCTCGGGAGGAAGGCGTTCCAGCGTCCGATGAGCGAGGGAGTGCAGATAATCAACGCTGTGCAGGATGTGTACCTGTGCAGGGACGTAACTATAGCGTAGAGAAAGATTTGATGATGCCTCCTGCTGGTTAATGGCGGGGGGCTTATTTATACAGTTAAGTCCAGCGGCAAATCTGATATATCCTTGAGGCGTTTCCCATCAATGAGAGTGTGAAGCATCTCTGCTGAATCGTCAGAAGCACATTCATTCACAGCCTGTTCAAGTTCGTACAGTGCAAAGTGATACACGCAGTCAATATCTCCCGTTCCCAGTGCAATTGAAGCCAGTCTTCCCGGCATGGGCTCGGCGGTAACCACCACAATATGCGGAAGATGCCCCTTCCTGTTGCGTATGAGGTTCAGTGCTTCCGTCCGGCTGTTCTGTGCTCTGTCGCTCCTTATCGTGTACTTGGCCGAAATGCTGGCATGAAGTATCGGTGCTCTCCCGCTGGTCTCCCTTATGTCAGAAGCACAGGCTGAGCTGCCATCTACAAGCTGTTCATGTGAATTAAGCTCTTCATTGCTGTAACGTTCCCTGTATATCACAATGTCAGGTGCTATGACGTAATCATTGCCCAGTACCGCCGCAAGCTGTGCGTTCCTGCTGATGAGTTTTCCCAGTTCTGCAAGATGCTCGTACTGCGCAAAACTGCTCACCTCTGCGCCTGAACACGTAATCCCCCATTTGCCCGGACGTATGCTGTCCAGCCGCAAAAACGTATTCCGCAGAAACTCCGACACAAGAACTTCGAACTGTCTTCCGAGCGTCTGACCAGCCGCTTTGTTCATGACGTTAATTCTGCACCCGCAGTTATCGGATATGATTTCTGCTGTCCGTAATGCCACAGCCTTTGAGGACGCGCTCGATGAATCAGCGTTTGAAGCTGTGCCTTCTTTCGTAACGGTTAATGTGCTGCTCTCTAGCATGTGCCGGTGAAACATCTTTTTTGCTTCCGAGATTAAAGCCTCACTCATCAATCAAGCACTCCCTTATCTTTCGTCCCACAGCTTCAGCCACAGCAGGGGGAAAAGCATTCCCTATCATCCGGCAGGCCGCAGTCTTCTTACCGCTGAACTCCCAATCGTCCGAAAAACCCTGCAATCTAGCCAGCATTCTAGGTGTCAGACGGATAAGCCCTGCGTGTCCGGGTTCAGGAGCTTCGTCGGCGACTCCTCTTCCGTCAACTCCGAGCAGTTCCCACGCCCTCCGTGCCCTCACAGGCCCCAAGTCCGCCCCTCCGTGCTTCTTCGAGCCGCCGACAACCGCAGGAGCAGGACTGTCCGCAAGTTCCGCCCATTCGTCCGCACCTTCCCAGCCTCCTGCAGAGACCAAGTCCCGTAGAGCCGTGCCGACGCTCACAGTCTCAGAGCTTCCTTCTGGGTATGTGAACAATGTGTGCTGGTCATTGCGTATTGCAACAATTACAGCCCGAAGCCTCTTCTGAGGAACTCCAAACCGCGAAGCATCCATCAGTCTAACGTGAACCGTATACCCTTGCAACTCCATATCTTTCAGGATTTCCCCCCTGTAGGTGTCGAATTTCCTGTCAAAGAATCCCCTGACGTTCTCAAGCATTACGGCACGGGGCTTAATTTCACGCACAAGCCTCAACGCTTCCGGAAACAAGTCGCGCTCGTCGTTTCTGCCTAGCTGTTTTCCCGCAGAACTGAACGGCGGACACGGAACGCCTCCGGCCAAGAGGTCAGTTCCCTTATATTCTCTGCCGTCAAACTCTCGCACGTCCCTGCAGATTACGTTCCAGTTCAGACGGTTGCGCTTAAGGACTGCGCAGTATTCCGGCTCAATCTCCACAAGCACAGAATGCCTGAAGCCCGCACGTTCAAGCCCTATCGCTTGACCTCCTGCACCTGCGCATATTTCGACACAGGTAAAAACTTTATTACGGTTCATAGGCTATCGCGTGAAGAAATTCACCAGCCTCACAAGCCCGCTCTCCTGAAACTTTATCGCCTTCACCGGGCACATCTCATGGCAGCAGTAGCACCGAATGCACTTCCCGTAATCGAAGTACAGGTGTTTGTTCTCGTGCCTCAATGCTCCTGCCGCACAAACAGCCGCACATCGCCCGCACCCTATGCACAGCTCGGGAATGTGCACAGGCCTCGAGGTCATCAGACGCTCGATGAACGGCAGGCGCGGAAGAAGCCGCATTGTCCGTGTCTTGGGGAGCTTCACATCAGGGAAAACGTGTTCAGCGGAAAAATCTCCCTCAACATCAGCGGGGTTAAGCTTGCACTCGGGGAAGCCTCTCTTCTTTGCGGCCATGTACAAAGGATAATCTTCCAGCTTTGCGCCGAGCATCCTGCAGAGGTGAAAATCCATAGTCAGCGCGTCAGCACTTCCCCCAATCAGCCCGAACGGGTACGGGTCTCCGCTAGTCGGGCCGTCGCCGTCCATCCCTATAACGCCGTCAAGAAGCGTGAAGCACGGCCTTACTCCCCTGTAAATGTCCAGCAGGAGTGATGCGAACTTCTCGCGGTTCAAGCCTACGTTGTAATGCCAGCCGGCTTTGAGACGGCCGGGAATTGTCCCGAAGAGGTTTTTTGTGCCCATCGTCAGGTACATCTGCCCGTGCGTCTTGAGTTTGGCCAAGCTGATGACTTTATCTGCTTCCAGCACCTGCCTGCTCACCTGAATACGTTTGAAGTCCGCTCCCTCGCTTGCCGGGAGGTCAACCGGGTCTGTGAGCTCGCGGCACTCAATGCCCAGCTCCTCAGCTACCCCGACGAAACCTGCTTTCTCTGCGGCTTTGCGGAAATTGTCGATGCCGGGACTGTCCGCGATGAAGGGAACTCCTCCAGCATCAATCACCAGCTTTGCGGCTGCACGGACTATTGCGGGGTCTGTCGTAACCCTCCGCGCAATGTCGTGCCCTGAGACGAGATTCACCTTCAGGAGAACGCGCTCGCCCTTCTTCACGAACTCAGATATTCCCCCGAAGTGCTCAAAGACTCTCCTTACTGCCGAGTCTATTCCTGCCTGCTCGTAATCGTTTTGTCGTGCAAAAAATACCTTGCTCATGATGTCAGTAACGAAATCGGGAGATGCCCCAGCTCAGGACACCTCCCGCAACCTTTTCGCGAAATTATTTCTCCTAGAACAGCGGAGCAAGCACCAGCGCAACAACCGTCATCAGCTTGATGAGGATGTTCAGCGCAGGACCGGCCGTGTCCTTGAACGGGTCGCCTACTGTGTCGCCGACAACTGCCGCCGCGTGGTTCGGCGAGCCCTTGCCGTTGTAATGCCCTTCCTCGATGTACTTCTTCGCGTTGTCCCACGCACCGCCGGAGTTCGACATGAACAGTGCCATCATTACGCCCGTAACGATTGAGCCGCCCAGAAGTCCGCCGAGTGCCTCTTTGCCGAGCGTGAAGCCGACAATCACGGGAACTGCGATAGCCATCACGCCAGGAATAATCATCTGCGTAAGCGCGGCGTGTGTCGAGATTGAGACGCAGCGTTCATAGTCAGGTTTGCCCGTGCCCTCCATGATGCCGGGAATCTCGCGGAACTGTTTACGGACTTCCTCAATCATTGAGCCTGCCGCCTTGCTGACCGCGTCAATCGACAGCGAGCAGAAGATGAACGGAAGCATTCCGCCGATGAGCAGTCCGACGATGACGTAGGGGTTCATGATGTCGATCTTGTCGATTTTGGCCGCCTGCGAGTACGCCACGAACAGAGCCAGTGCAGTAAGTGCCGCTGAACCAATCGCTAAGCCCTTGCCCATTGCCGCCGTCGTGTTGCCGATTGCGTCGAGGTGGTCGGTAATCTTGCGCACGCCTTCAGGAAGCTCGCTCATCTCAGCGATGCCGCCCGCGTTGTCGGAGATAGGGCCGTATGCGTCAACACTCAGGGAAATTCCCGTGATTGAGAGCATTCCTACTGCGGAGACCGCAACGCCGAACATTCCGGCCAAGTAGTAGCTGATGAGCGTCGCAAGGCAGATAAGCAGCACAGGGATACCCGTCGACATCATACCCAGCGAAATGCCGGAAAGAATGACGGTAGCACTGCCTGTGTCTGACGTTGCCGCAACGTTCTTCACGAAGTGGTAATCACCCGACGTGTAGATTTCCGTAACGTTGCCGATAAGGATTCCGGCGATAACTCCCGACGTAACCGACAGGAACACGCTCATTGAGTTCGAGAAGAAGAACAGGATGCTGAGAATGAACGTACCTGCGATCATAAGTCCGCCTGCTACGAACGTTCCGGTTCTGAGCGCGAATGCAGCATCACCCTCGTCAATGCGCTTCATTACGTTGGGAAGGAGCTTGCAGGCAACTGACCTGACGACTGATGCACCGGCAGCCTTCTGTGAAATCATCATGCATCCGATGATTGACGCGAGAACTCCCAGAGCCGACAGGAACATCGGGAAGCCGATTCCCCACAGGCCAAGTGCTTCGCCGCCCTTTGTGAACGAGAAAGTTGCACCGATGGCCATAGCCGCAAGAATTGAGTTGACGTAGCTCTCGAAGAGGTCTGCACCCATTCCTGCGATGTCGCCTACGTTGTCGCCTACGTTGTCAGCGATTGTTGCGGGGTTGCGCGGGTCATCCTCAGGGATTCCTGCCTCAACCTTGCCGACAAGGTCTGCTCCTACGTCCGCCGCCTTAGTGTAGATGCCTCCGCCGACACGTGCGAACAGTGCGATTGAGCTCGCTCCCATTCCGAACGCAGTCAGTGCAGTTACGTCGTTGAGGAACAGATACGCGACACTGAGGCCGATAAGTCCCAGACCTACGACGACCATTCCGACGATGCTTCCGCCGGAGAACGCAACCTCGAGGGCATCACCGGCAGCACTCGAGAGAACGCCGTCTCCCTCCGGCTCGCTCTTGTCGAGGGCAACTTTCTCCTGTGCCTCGATTCCGGCAAGGGCAGCGTAGGTTGTGCGTCCGTTGGAGTTGGTTGCTACGTACATGCCGATCCATCCGGCTGTTGCACTGCAGGCAGCTCCGAGAACGAACGCGAACGCCGCTCCGAGACCGAGCGCAGAAATCAGCAGGACTGCTACGACTCCGACGAACGGGGCAAGCCATGAGTACTCCTTCTTGAGGAATGCCATAGCTCCCTGATGAATGATTGAGGATAATTCAGCTACGCGGGGATGACCTATCTGGGTCTCTTCGAGCTTCTGGTAGACCGTCCATGCGTACAGTCCGGCCAGAACGCCGAAGACCAGAGTAACGAATACTAGGAAAAGCCACATGAAAATCTTTACCTCCCTGAATGAGTAAAATATTAGGATTGTTCAATTATAGCCTAAAGCCTGAATAATTTTTACGCGGAAAATTGACGGATTAAGCCAGCAATCTCTTTACAGCATGACTCCAGCGCAAAGTGCCCGCTGTTCACAAAATGAATCTGTGCATCAGGTACGTCCCTCCTGAATGCCTCAGCCCCTGCAGGAATGAATGACGGGTCATTTTTCCCCCACACAGCTAACAGCTTGGGCTTGTACGTTCGCAGGTACTCCTGAAACTTTGGGTACAGCTTCACGTTGTTCTGATAGTCGTAGATTAGGTCAGACTGTATTTCGTCGTAGCCCGGCCTTTGCGTGTAATGAATGTCCAGAGTGTAACCGTCCGGCGAAACGCTGCCTTCTTCTGTGCCGAAGGTGTACTGTCCGATTATCGTTTCGGGTGCAAACGCGCTCTTGTACTGCTCGCGGAGTTCGGGTGTCGGGTGTGCCCAGTATTCCGCGCGGGCTTCCCACTTTTTGCCGCGACCTTCTGCGTAAACGTTGCCGTTCTGGCTGATTATTCCCAGAATGGAGGAAGGGTGCTTCATGGCGATTCGGAAGCCTATCGGTGCTCCGTAGTCGAACACGTACATGTAGAACTTGCTGATGTTCAGGGCAGAGATGAACCCGTCAACAACTTCCGCGAGGTTGTCGAAAGTGTATGTGAACTCTCCGCGTGAAGGCATGTCAGACTGTCCGAAGCCCGGATAATCCGGCGCAACAAGGTAGAACTTGTCCTCGAGCATCGGCATCAGGTCGCGGAACATGTGGCTTGCGGAAGGAAAGCCGTGAAGGAGGAGCATTGCGGGTTTTGCCGGGTCTCCTGCCGTGCGGTAAAAGATATTGAGGCCGTCGATGGATATTCTGTTATACTTCATAAAATCATCTCCAACTGAAAGGATGTGCAGATTATAATGCAGTCTGCAAAAATTGATGACGCGCCGGAACTTGTTGTGATTATACAGTGTGAAGATGTCGTAAAGAGGTGCTCTGGCTTCCTGTGCATGAGAGATTTCTACGACAAGGCCGGGAAGTTCGCGGGCTACCCGCCGGAGACACGGTACATGACGATAACCTGCGGAGGATGCTGCGGGAATCTCCTCACCCCCAAGCTCGAGAATCTCGGAATGCGTCTGCGCAAGGAAGGAATCCAGAAGGAAGATGTTGCAGTGCACTTTGCGTCGTGCGTGTGCTCGGACAATGCACACCGCCAGCCCTGCCCGTTCATGAACAGGATGAAGATGCTCTTAGTCCGCAAGGGCTTCGCTAACATTGTGCTGGGAACTCACATTTCGCAGAAGGCGCAGGCCAAGAGGGACGCGGGGATCTACCGTCAGTGGGAGTGAGATAAATGAAGGACAAGTATACTGTTCTGCGTGAATACATAGCCTCATTAGGGAGCGTTGCAGTTGCGTTCTCTGGGGGAGTTGACTCGACGCTTCTGCTCCGTGTCGCTCATGACGTGCTGGGTGATAAGGCCGTCGCTGTAACAATGGTTTCATCTCTTTTCCCCCACAGGGAGCTTGAGGAAGCACGGGCTTTCTGCAGTGCGCTCGGTGCTGAGCAGATAATTCTGACTGTCGACGAACTTGCTATAGACGGCTTCAGGGACAATCCCCCCGACAGGTGCTACCTCTGTAAGCGTTCTCTGTTCACGAACCTTCTGGAGACTGCGAGGGAGCACGGACTCTCTCACGTAGTAGAGGGCTCGAACGTTGATGACTTGGGCGATTACCGTCCCGGCCTCCGCGCAATCGAGGAGCTCGGCATCAAAAGCCCCCTGCGTCATGCCGGACTAACCAAGAACGAGATACGCTCTCTCTCCCGCGAACTTGGCCTGTCGACGTGGGAGAAGCCTTCTTATGCGTGCTTAGCCTCACGTTTCGTTTACGGCGAGAGGATCACGCCCGAGAAGCTCATCATGGTTGAACGCGCGGAAAGCTTCCTGATAGGTCTAGGGTTCAGGCAGATGAGGGTCAGGCTTCACGGTACGCTTGCACGCATCGAGGTTCTGCCTGAAGATTTCAGGAAGGCTGTTGAACTGCGCACACAAATTTACGACGAGCTTAAGGGTTTGGGGTTCTCGTATGTTACCCTTGACCTGCAGGGCTACAGGACCGGCAGCATGAATGACGCTCTCCGCAGTCAGAGCACAGCCCCGCAGTCCTGAGCCATTCCCCGCCGGGATGTCGGCCGAGCGCAATCATTGAGGCAGCCTGAAGGTGCAGGCACTTGACGTTTACGCCGTCAGTCTGCTTCATTCCGCCGATGCCCGAACGCATAACCGAACGGTAAACGCTGGCACGGTACTTCTGCATGAACCTCCGCTGAACTTTTCCCGCAAGCCCGAGCCGTATAACCTGATGAAGCATGTTGTAGCGTCTCCACTCGTGAACGTCCTTTATCGATTTCTCGAGCTCACTTACTCCTCCGCGAGATTCGAGAGTTCCCGCCAGCTTCGTGAGGTACGGGCACACGAGCCAGAACGTCGTCGGGAAAATACGTTTCCCCGTGAACGGACGGCAAACCAGAACCTGAATCCCTCCGAACCTGCACCGCACGCATCCCGCAATCAATGACGGGTCAAACCTCTGCTTGTTGTCCGAGTACCGCGCCGATAACTCTCTGAGCTCCACAGCAAAAACGGGAGACACCCGAAGGCATCCCCCGCAAAAGTTCTTCTTCCTCGTCATCAGTAGTCCCGACCGCCCTGCCTCCGCCTTGACGGACGGCCTGACCTCGATGAATTTCGTGTGTTCAGATCCGTTATCTTGGCCTCGCTGGTCTTCAGGAACGATGCCATCTTCTTCTCGAAAGTGTCGGCTTCTTCCGGGCTGGTCTCGCGGAAAGTCTCCTGCATCGCGCGGAAATCCCTTGTGTCCCGGAACTCACGCTCTCTGGGAGGCCTGCCTTCGCGCGGAGTGAAATCCCTTCCCGACGGACGGGACGGCCGCGACGGAGCAGAACCCGTGCGCTGTGTCCTGTGCTGGAAACCGCCTGCGTGAGCCTGAGGCTGCGGCTGTGTCTGCTTAATGGAAAGGTCTATGCGGCCTCTCTCGTCTATCTTGATCACTTTCGCCTGAACCTTATCCCCTATGTTCAGGACATCAGATATGTTCTTCACGAAGCTGTACGACAGCTCGGAAATGTGTATCATCCCCTTGCGCCCGTTCTTCGCAATTCTCACAAAAGCTCCGTAAGGCATTATCTGCTCAACGGTGCAGTCCACTATTTCCCCTACGCTCAAAATGTCGGCCTCTCCCATGAGAAACTCCTTAATAGTTCGTCAAAGATTGGTTACACCCAACGCCACTCAGGTTTTGCCTGCCCCAGACGGCGGATGAGGTAAAGTCCTTTGGCTTTGCCGTGCCGACTTCCGGGCTTGTACCAGACAAGAAGAGTGCCGCGCTGTTTGTTCAACGCTAATTTTATCACGGCGTTATCAACTATAGGCCAGTACCACGCAATAATAACCTCGTTGCGCAGGACAGCGGGTCTGTTCCTCTGGAACTTCAGCTTGTCTTCCAGCTCTATGGGCATTGCCTGCATCCTCTTCAAGCCTGAAAAGATATTAGTCTTCCGTCTCGGAGGAAGTCCGCGAACCTTCGCGTCATGCTTGGTGTACAGCTTCACCCTGAAGCCCCGCGCAGAAACATCCCCGCGCTTGACCTTGAAGCCCGAGACCGTGCACTTGTGGTCGGCGTGAAGATCTGCTGTGTGGACGGCAACCGCCGTGTCCTGAGTGAGCGTGTACGTGCTGACCGCGCGGCGTGTGGTTCGTGCCTCGACGAGCTCAGTAACGAACGCTTCATCGAGCGTGTGAACCTCGACGTGCTGAGAGGCTTTGCGTGCGATGTAGCCTCTGACGTTGCCGAGCATCAGTCAGCTCCTGCGGCAAGGGCGGACATCAGACGCTGTATTCTCGTGAAGGGCTCGAGCAGGGTCATCGTCTGCGCGCACTCGGTGAGGATTGCTCCGACGGCCTGAACCTCATCCGAGCGTACTCCGTCCGGGAACTCTGCACGTAACGGGTTGCCGTGAGGGTCTGCCTGAATCAGGAACGCTCCGGGCTCTGCAGTGTTCTCGATGCTTCCTGCGGCATCAAGCGGCACGTGAGGAGATTCCTCGAGCAGTACAGTCCTGACCTTCGAGAGCTCGCGCAGAGAGTTGAGGATGTCGCTGTCCTGGCAGATCCACAGGCCGGGTGCTTCTATCGCGTCAAGAAGGCTCTCTAGGATTATCTCCTGCTTGAAGTAAGTGTCCCACGAGTCGCCGTAAAGTATCCGCTCCAGCTTCTTGGGACGAATCAGGTCTGTGTACCGAAAGTCTATTGGTATTCCCCTCGCGTCAGCAACCAGCGCGATGCCTCTGAGCTGTCCTTCTCCTCCCTCAATGACCATGTAGCCGAGAGTATTATTCTGTGAAGCCATGAATGCCTTTCTCCTTAGTGTGGTATGCATAGATTATAACCCTGAGAGCGTGAAAAAATTGTGAGGCTTTGAATTTTTCGAACTTTCTGCTAATCTTACCTGCAAAATTCTACAGACAAACAGGAGGATAAATCAATCATGTACGAAATCGTGTTAATACGCCACGGCGAGTCAGCATGGAACAAAGAGAACCGCTTCACCGGCTGGACAGACGTACCGCTCTCGGAAAAGGGCATAGAGGAAGCACGTTCCGCAGGCCGTCTGCTTAAGGCTGAGGGTTTCGCGTTCGACTACGCGTTCACGTCGGTGCTGAAGAGAGCAATCAAGACTCTGTGGCTCGTCCTTGAGGAGATGGACAGGATGTGGATTCCCGTACAGCACTCGTGGAAGCTCAACGAGAGGCATTACGGAGCGTTACAGGGCCTCAACAAGGCGGACACTGCGGCCAAGTACGGCGACGCTCAGGTGAAGATCTGGCGGCGAAGCTACGACATTCAGCCCCCAGTGCTCACGAAGGAGGACGAGCGTTATCCCGGACATGACCCGCGCTATACCGGCCTCACTGAAGCAGAACTTCCGCTCACAGAGTGCCTCGCCGACACAGTAGCCCGTGTTGTGCCTTTCTGGCAGGAGAGCATCGTGCCTGCGATAAAGTCCGGCAGGAAGATTATCATTGCGGCACACGGAAACTCACTGCGCGCCCTCGTGAAGTACCTCGACAACATTTCGGAGAAGGACATTCTCGAGCTCAACATCCCGACCGGCGTGCCTCTGGTGTACGAGCTTAATGATGACCTTAAGCCGATTTCACACCGCTATCTTGGTGATGCGGCGGCAATCGCGGCGGCACAGGCAGCAGTAGCCTCGCAGGGCAGCGCAAAGAAGTAGCGCAAGGAGGAAGCATCATGCATTTTTCCGACAGAATACAGGCGTTGAAGATCTCGCCAATCCGCAGGCTGATACCTTATGCGGACGCGGCGAAGGCGAAGGGCAAGAAGGTTTATCACCTGAACATAGGACAGCCCGACATCAAGACTCCTGCAGGATACTTTGAGGCAATCCACAACTTCACGACGGACACGATAGCCTACCAGCCCTCGCAGGGTATTCTTCCTCTGCGCGAAGAAGTCGCGAAGTACTATAACGCTCTGGGTGTTCCCTTTGAGCCGAACGACATCTACATCACCTGCGGAGGAAGCGAAGCACTGTCATTCGCGGTGAACATTCTCTGCGATCCCGGCGACGAGCTGTTAGTTCCCGAACCTTTCTACGCGAACTACAACACCTTTGCGCGCCTGTCCCTCGCAAAAATCGTGCCGATTCCGACGAAGGCAGAGACGGGTTTCCACCTTCCGCCTGAAGAAGTCGTCGAGAGCCTGATTACCCCGAGAACCCGCGCGTTCTGGGTGTCGCATCCCTGCAACCCTACGGGAGTTGTGTACACGCCGGATGAAGTCCACATGCTGTGCCGTCTCGCGAAGAAGCACGACCTCTTCGTGATTGCGGACGAGGCTTACCGTGAGTTTGTGTACGAGGCTGATGATTATGTGAGCTTCGGGCAGGTTGAGGACGCACGGGACAGGGTGATAATGATCGACTCTGTGTCGAAGCGTTACAGCGTGTGCGGTGCGCGTATAGGCTGGATAGCCATAAAGAACAAGGAGTTCAACGCGCAGGTGATGAAGCTGTGTCAGGGCAGGCTGAGCGTCTCTGAGGTCGAACAGGTAGGAGTTGCCGCGCTGTACAGGACTACCCCGAAGAGCTACCTTCAGGAGGTCAACAAGGAGTACAAGATGCGCCGCGACGTGATGTACAAGGGGCTTCTTGCAATTGACGGCGTTGTGTGCCACGAGCCTAAGGGAGCATTCTACACGATGGTGAAGCTGCCGGTTGATGACTCGGAGAAGTTCATAATCTGGATGCTGGAGAATTTCGACATTGACGGAGAAACCACGATGGCCGCACCAGGAAGCGGATTCTATGCGCAGCCCGGTCTTGGCCTCGATGAAGTTAGAATGGCATATGTCCTCAAGAAGGAAGACATAGAGAGGGCGTTATACATTCTGAAGAACGCTATAGCTGCTTACCCGGGAAGGGCAGAAGCAATAAGAGCATAGCAATCACTAATCCCCGTCTGAAACATGGCGGGGAATTTCTGTACAAAGGAGGTTTACACGAATGCGCGAAGTCTGTATAATTTCGCAGTTCGCAGTAGCTTAGTCTGTCTTTTCACCGTTTCTTCATTTGCGGAGGGACTTCCGCGATGAAGATAGCCCTTCACCTACACGATTACAGCAATAACATACCTTCTTTCCGCAATACAGACTTCAGGAATCCTCAGCTCGGCAATCCCGGAATATGTGGGACGAGATACGAGTTTATCATGCTGTCCTATGCTCTCGCCAGATTCTCTGATGCTGAAGTCAATCTGTACTGCCATGAAGACAGCAACATCTACCCTGACGGCGTGAAAGTTCATGTTGTCAGCGGCAACCCAGACCTTATCAGGCAGGTCAAGGCCGACGGAAATGATGTAGTTATTCTCAGGGCACAGCCTACTCCCGCGTTCTATGACTTATACGAACGTGCTGCGGAAGCCGGAATCAAGGTTGTCGCTTGGTCTCATAACTACATGCCCTACGACTTGATAAGCTATCTCGGCAGGACAGAGGCGATAAGGCGGATCGTAATGGTCGGACGTGAACACTATGATTATTACCTCGACCATCCTGCTATCATGAAGTCAACGTACATTCACAACATGTATGACGGACGGCACTGCAGGCTGAGGGAGCTTCCGCAGGAACCTGCAGTAGTTTATACAGGCGGGCTGTACGCGGACAAGAGCTTCCACGTCCTAGCCGCAATGTGGAAGGATATTCTGCATGAAGTGCCAGACGCAAAATTCTACGTTATAGGCAGCGGCAGGCTCTATAACAAGTACGCGGAGCTAGGGCCTTACAGGCTGGCTGATGCGAAGTATGAGGCTGTGTTCATGAAGTACCTGACTGAAAGCGGAGAGATACTGCCGTCAGTCAAGTTCATGGGGAATCTCGGAACTGATAAGGTGGAAGTGTATTACAGAACCAGCGTAGGGATCGCCAATTTCGGGATGGAAACGTTCTGCCTTAGTATGCTCGAAATGGAAGGCTGCGGTCTTCCCGTCGTCAATATGGCACATGGAGGTGTGCAGGACGTAATCAAACACGGAACTACAGGTTATCTTGGCCGGAACACGGATGAGATAAAGAAGTACATAATACTTCTGCTGAAGGACAGGGATCTCAACATAAGGCTGGGCAGGCAGGCGAAAGAGTTTGCGGAGAAGGCGTTTTTGCCGGAAGTTCTCGTGAAGCGGTGGCTGAAGCTCTTTGATGATGTCATCAATGGCAGGCCTTGCGAGTACATTCCTCCGTCGGAGCACCGAACAGAACTCAAACGCCTCAAGATCGCCAACCGCTGGCTGAGGCTTCATCATGTTCCAACTGTACCTGTGTCGTCTCTATCCCTCCCTAACATCAAGCATTTCATTAGGAAGCTGCTGCCCGGACCGTATGATATGCTGAAGAGGCTCGTCAAAGGATAAAGAACATCCCCCCGCTCATCAAGGGCAGGGGGATTATTGTTGTCTTGCCTACTTGTTGGTTGCCTCGTCGATAGCCGCGTTCATTGCGCAGACCGCACACTTCTCCTTCTTGCTGTGGGTTGAACCGCACTTCGGGCACGTAACGAGATCGCTCTCCGCCGCAAAAAGCTCTATCCTCTCGCACTCCGGGCACTCGTAGATGTCCACGTGAACCCTGTCAGCTTTCAGGAGCGCGCTTCCCATAGGGTAACCGGCTTCCTTGAGCTTCAACGGTTTATGACAATACACACAGGTTTTTTCTGCCATTTCACAAATCTTCCTTCCCAGTGAAATTTTGTGCAATTATATCACACGGATTATCTGCGCTTAGGATTTCGCGGAAACCATCCCTTTGCGACACGCTCTTCCTGCTTCTTCAGCTCCCCTATGCTCCACAACGAACAGCACCCGAACACCCCCGCAACTCCCGACAGAATCACGTCCTCAACCACGAGCGACACTCCCAACCCTGCCAGTCCCAGCACCAGAAACACCGGCCAGACCCGCGCGCCAAAGTAATACTCGCACTTGATTACGACGGGGTGAAAGATGCCGATTATCACGAAGCATGACAGCCCGATGACCACGCCCGCTACGTTCATGCTAGAACATCGCCTCCTGAAGCCCTAGACACACAACAAGTACCGCGAACACTCCCAGTGCAACAGCAACACTTACTGCCGGACGCAGGAATTTTCCCGAGAGAATACGTCCTGCCTGATAGCCCGCAAGAGTCCAGAAAGACAGCATAGCAATATTTTCTGCGAGGACCAACAGAGGATTCTTGTCGTAGTCGATGAAGGCGAACTCGTTAATCAAGAATATGTACTCGTAAAGCCTAAGGTTCATGAACACATAC
Organism: Synergistaceae bacterium; assembly: GCA_017450125.1. NCBI lineage: Bacteria > Thermotogati > Synergistota > Synergistia > Synergistales > Synergistaceae > Synergistaceae bacterium. The sequence goes on from JAFSWZ010000017.1 coordinate 38,921, forward strand.
AATCCCCAGCCCGCAAGCGCGCTCCCGAGAAGTCCGCGCCAAGCAGAACTTATCCTGCCCGCAATCATTCCCCAGTGCAGGCCGAGATGTACTCCCATCAGGACAAAGCTCAGGTACGAGCAGCACAGGTGTGCCGTCCGCGCAAACGACGTGAGAGCCTCGACGTTGAGGAACAGGAACTCTTCAGAGATTATGATGCCGCTTAATGCAGTCATCACGAACGACACTAGCAGCGAGAGATTCACGAGCACAGAGAGAACCCGTGCGGGCGTATACCTGCCCCTGAAGATTGCTCCGTACCACCGGCGGTTGAGGTACTGGTGGACGAGGAACAGCACGAACATTGTGATTCCGATGTATTCATGTCCTGCCTGCTCGGTGATCTGCTTCGACATCAGCAGCATTAAGGCAATGGTCATAAGAATGTCTATTAATCGTCTTGGATTCATAAATGCAATTATACATTAACAAAACGCGTAAGCTGTTAAAGATAATCGCGGGAATCACCGAGAATTATTGCAACACTTGGGGCGTTATGAATCTCACGAAGAAGGAGGAAAAACAGAGATGATTGGCAGAATATCAGGGCAGTATTCAACCGAAGCCCTCAACCGCAGAAAATCAAGGCACAATGTCTCCTACGGAAGCGGATACCAGCAGGAATCCGACAACGCAGACATCAGTTCGTTCGGCTCACTGCTCTCGAGAGTGAATGCCGAGTTCAGGAACATCCCCGAAATCCGTGAAGACAGAGTAGCTGCCCTGAAAGCACAGGTAGAATCCGGCAGCTATAATCCTCCGCTGGACAAAGTGGCGAATGCGCTGTACATAGCCGGTATTCTCGACGCGACGGAAGAATAACATGCTATGCGTGCCGAAGTTGAGGAGCTTATTGATGCTGTTGCCGGGACGGCGGACTGCATAGATGACCTTATAGATGCCATACGCGAACAGCGCGAGGCAATGACTGAACGCGACATCGACTCCGTGAATGCTCTCATGGATGAGACGCGCGATATATTTTTCGAGACACAGACGCAGGACGCACTCCGCAATGACCTAGCGCACAAGTTAGCCGCAAAGTTTTCCTGCGAACCTACAGCGAGTTCTCTTGCGTCAAAGATGGATAATGATGAACGTGCAATCTTCAACGGGGCTGCGGACAGACTCACGCAGTCCGTTTTTGTGTTGAAGAGCGAAATGATTATACTTAACGGCCTGATAGACCAGAACGAACAGTATACGTCAATGCTGCTCTCTGAATGGCAGAGGCTTAACGGGGACAGGGTTTCGCAGTCTGGCGGGGCTGATTTCAGGGGGTAGATAGAATGAGCAGTACATTCGGCGGCATGGAAATGGGCAGGAGCGCGCTTAACGCCTTCCGCTTGGGGATGCAGACAGTAGGGCACAACATCTCCAACATGAACACGGAGGGTTATTCACGACAGCGCACTGTGTTCAAGACGGTTACTCCTGAGGACATTCCGAACGTAGGACAGCTCGGGCAGGGGATGAACGTTGCGGAGATCGAGAGAATCCGTGATGAGTTCCTCGATTTCCAGTTCCGGGACGAACAGGCGACGCTGGGCTACTGGACGAAGGTTAATGACCTATACGACTCGATACAGACCTACATCTCAGAGCCGGCATCTTCCGGGATACGCTCGGCGATGGATACGTTCTTCACGAACATTCAGACCCTCCAGCAGACACCCGAAGACACATCGGCGCGTCAGGCTCTCGTAACTTCCGCGAACTCTCTGGGCATGATGCTCGGCAACCTCGTCGACAGCTTCAACACCTACAATGAGCGCATAAACATGGAGCTGAAGCAGTCCGTTGACGAGGCGAACACAATGCTACGCAACCTTGCCATGATAAACCTCAAGATATCCAACGCAGAGGCACTCGGCCAGAATGCCAACGATCTTTACGACCAGAGAGACCTCATCCTCGACAAGCTATCCAGCATGATGGACATCTCCTACAACGAACCGCTTGAACGCGACGGCATCAAGGGAGAGTTCTTTCTGTCAGTGAACGGCAGGGTACTCGTGCAGGGAACTCACGTGAGGGAGCTGGCGGCTCATGCGTTCATGTGGGACGAGCAGGTGTACTATGACGTTCAGGTGTCGGAGAACGAGTTTGACATTGTTAGCAACCCCAGCGTAGCTGATGCTCTGGCGACGGGCCCGGACGGGACATATCAGCTCATTGTTGACCGTGTGGCTAACGGCGTTGAGTGGACGGCGGGCGGCGGAAACGCGCACTGCATAGAGACTTACGCGGTGCGGACTTCAGCCTTCAACAACGGAATAATCCTCGACGCGAACTCTGAGGACATACCCTACAAGCTGCAGTTCAGGACGCTTAATGAGGACAGGACTCCTGTGGTGCTGAACATCAAGATAGACAAGACAGAATCTGGCACGTGGATGCTGAGGGCAGAGGCGGACGGTGTTGCGATGGACGACATGACCACCGATACAGGAGCGGCTACGCTCACGACGACTGACTTGGAGGCGTTCATCACTAATGCTGCGGCCAATGCGGGCGAAGACGGGATGAACCTCTCTGTTGAGGAAGTGCAGATGAGCGAAGACCCCGACACCTACGCGCTTATGTTCACGGCTGATTACGACTCGCCCGTCGAGCTCACGGACTACAGCGGGATGCTGGGCGGACTGACTGAGGCCAGGCGCGAACTCACCGGCGTAAACATGAGGGTAACCCCCGCGCACGTGGAAGACGCACTGAACTTGTCCGGGTCATTCAGGATTCAGGTAGGAACTCAGGGAACGCGCGTAACCTCAAACAACTTCAAGGAGAACGGCGGCAAGAAGCTCGGCGAGGGAGAGATTCTGAATCCCGGCCAAGCAGGCGACAAGTACACCTTCAGGGTCGGAGTGTCGGGAGACCAGGCGGATTTCTCCGTGTCGTGGAACAACTCATTAGGCAAGTGGGTGCTGAACTCTGACCTGAGCACTGAGAGCAGAATAGTCGACAGCGTCAACAGCGAAGGCGAGCACGTTCTTACAGTGAAGGATCTGACGGACTTCATCTCGCAGACGTTCATTGATGCGTCGAACGCAGACAACCCTGCTCTTGCGGGAATGAGAGTCGTAACCGGCAAGGCATCATCAGGAACGATAACACAGTTCTACCTCGAGTCGAATGATAACTATCTGCTGTCGATCTCCGACGTTGAAGGTAACTTGGCCGAACAGCTCGGTATCGCCAATCCCAACCCCATAATCACGATTGACGTAGAGAACACCGACAGCCTTATAACCATACGCAACAAGATAAACGAGAAGTATCAGGAGGAGTTCGGCCTCACAGAGCCCGAGCAGTGGGTACATGCCTCTGTAGACAACGGATACCTAGAGATTTCCGCGAACGTTGCGGGCGAGGCGCAGAGGATTACGCTGATGGGCAGCACGGACGGAAACATGCAGGTATTGCGCCGTCTTGGCCTGACTGCGAACCAGAGAATAGCTACCGACATAACCGACGACGAAGGCAATGCACTCTTCAGCTACAGGGAGATAGCCTACATCCCGGAGTCAGGTGTTGCGCGTGATGCGTCGTTCACCTTGAACAACGTGCGCTATCTCTCGTCGGACAACAAGTTCAACCGGGCAAGAAGAATCCCCGCACTCACCGGCGATTCACGGGAACGTTACAGCGGCAAGGAACTCAGCGAAGTCAGCGAGGGAATGTGGCTGAACCTGAAGGCCGCAGGCTCAACGACAATCAACGTTCGGCATCACATCCGGGACGGCTCGATGAAGGCACTCGAGGAGATCCGCGACGGAATAATACCCGACCTCAAAGACAACCTCGATAGCATGGCTTACGGTCTGGCCAAGCACGTGAACGCCTACCAGTATTCCGGCTACGGTGTCGGAGGGGACATTACGACGACGGGCGTTGCGTTCTTCAACACGCTGAACACTAAGGCAGGAGCGGCAGAGAAGCTCAGCGTTGATGACAGGGTGTCGGCTGACCCGTCGCTCATCGGTGCGGCAATGGGCAAAAAGAACGCTGACGGCCTCGCACTCACCGGCACAACGGGCGGAAGCGGAGACGGCACAAACGCTTCACGCATGGTCAGCCTGAACTTCAGCAAGATTCTCGAGAACCACACCCTGAGCGTCGGCGGAATGTATGACGCAATGCTCTCACAGATAGGCACTGAGGCGGCGAGCGCAAAGCTCATGTACACCACACAGGCTACCGTCGCGGAACAGATTAACTCACAGCGTCAGGCATGTTCGGGCGTAAACCTTGACGAGGAACTCATGGACATGGTGATTCTCAATAGGGCGTTCGGCGCAATGTCGAGGTACATTACGACGTATGATGAGATGCTCGACAAGATAATTAACGGTTTCGGTCTTGTAGGCCGATAATTTCTGCAGACCCGTTGAAGTTTTCGAGACAAACCCTCCGAAGGATGCGGGGGGTATATTTGTATAAGGAGAAAGTTATCATGTACAGCCGTCTAACTACAGCAACAATGTACGGGAGCTTGATGGACTCGTTACAGCAGAACCAGAAAATGATTCAGGATCTGCAGAGACAGATAGCTTCCGGGAACAAATACACTAATCTTGCGGACAACCCTTCGGCGGTTGCGCGTTCTCTTCAGGTGCAGTCCGCTCTGAACGCCAATGCACAGTATGCACAGAACACCGTCAACGCGGTAACGATGCTGCGCTACGCTGACGGGGCACTGAACAACGTTCTCGACGCGGCGCAGGCGATACGTTCATTAATCATACAGGCAGGGAACGGCTCATTAGACAGCAGCCAGCTCAAGGACATCACGGCGCAGATTGAGGCGAACAAAAAGATAATGCTCGACAACCTCAACACGCGGGTTGCGGGACAGTATATCTTCGGTGGAACGGACACAACAACCCCGCCTTTCGTCGAGAAGCCGGACGGCAGCATAGTCTATCAGGGTTCGGACGAGCGCATAAAGTACGCAGTGAGCGACGGGCTGCTGGGGGATGTTACGTTTGCGGGGAGCGACATTGTGCCGACAGACGACGACTCGTACTTCATATGCTCGCACAATGTCCCTATAGACTGGACGTGGCAGGGACGCGAGGAGAAGGTACAGATCACCGTAGGGAGCAGGACGCTTTCAGTGTTCATTCCCGAAGACTGGAGCGACATCGACACCACAAAGACCAGCACAAGAGACATCAACTACACCGACTACAACCAGTTCAGAGACCCGCGCGAACACACAGGCATAACCCTCGATGACTTGGCCGAAATCGTGAACAGATCCCTTGAGGAGCAGGGAGCTGACATGCTGGTGAAAGTTACCGTAGAGAAGGACATGGAGGCCGGAACGCAGCAGCTCATCATGAAGTCCAACACCGGCGAGAAGATAGGTATAACTGGCTGGCCTGACACTGACTACATGCCGATACCCGCGACGGCAACCAGCAAGACCTTCGCGGACGATGATTCTTCGTGGAAGACAGGCGGAGAGGGAAGCGTCAACGGCCTCATGGGCAAGACGAACATCCTCAGCTGGAAGGGCACTTCCGGAACAATGACTATTACCGCCGGAGACAGAACGGAGACGTTCAACCTGTCGTCGATGGCATCATCAACCGACCTCGTGAAGGCCATCAACGAGGAGTTCTCGGGAATCTCTGACGGGACACCTTTTGCGTCGCTGTCGTCAGGAAACCTTCAGGGGCGGCTTGTGCTTCAGTCGGAAGAAGGAGAAATCACGGTCTCCGGGAACATCGGCGAGCTCTTCGGCAAGGAAGGCACAATCTCAAGCACGACCTCATCACTGACAATAAACGTCGGCGGCAAAGAGGAAGGCACAACAAAGATATTCATCAACGACGACGACTCTCTTGAGGACGTTGCGGAGAAGATTAACGGCATAGGCGGACTGTTCTCGCGGACAAACGCTGACGGAACGAGCCTCACGGTGATTGCGCAGAGGATAGGCGATGCTCCTGAAGACAGGCTCGCGAACAACGACGCGGCGGAAGAGCTGCATTACCCTGCGATGACGATTACGGGCGAAGGCGGAGCTGCTGAACTGTTCGACTTCCCGGAAGGCGAGAACTCACTAAAGGCGACAGCGACGCGCAGGCAGCTTGACCATAGCCACATGGACGTGTTCGACGTTCTGGGGATGGAAACCGCGATGAAGAGCAGGGAATTTGACCCTACGGAAACTCTTGAGGTCAAGGCCGGAACAGAGCTTCACTGGCGCGTAATCAGCGGAGGACGGAGCGCGGACATCAAGCTGAACGGAGGAATGTCCTACACGCTCGAGCAGCTCGCGGACCGGCTCAAGAATGCCGGTGCGGGATGGCTTGAAGTTACGCTAGAGGAAGATTCTACGGAGACAGGCCTTACAGCAAACATCACTGACGGCGAGGCCAAGACACAGAGAATCGTTATGCGTGGCTTCGACGGCGAGCAGGTCATAATGCTGGACATGAACGAGTACAACTACGCGGATCAGGCCGGGCTGTCTACGGTTCTGCGGACAGACGGCTACACCAGCAGCATGGCGGGAACGGGCACTAAGTGCGTGAACTTCCCCTCTGCTCCGTGCGTTGACGACAACGTAGGAATACCGCTCAGGGTGCAGATGAACTGCGGAATGTACTACGACATAAACATCAAGAGGGCAGAAGTCATCAACGTAAAGACGGGCTTTGTTGACCGCACAAAAGTGATGCGGGCGATTGTCGACGAGGTGAACGCTCAGGAAGGCCATGAAGTTATGGGTTGCACGGTTCACCTTGACGCGGCGGGAGAGGAGATAGCGGACTCGAGCGCAATATACTTCCTGTCTGGCGAAGCCTTCACCGTCGTGGATATGCCCTTCAACGACCCTGAATGGAACGACTATTCAGGCGGAATAGCGGCGCAGATGGGCATTCACGGCGGAGTAACCTCGAACTTGGCCAAGACCGAACAGCCCATAAAGGACAACGATACTTTTGGTGCAGTTGTTGAGGACTTCAGGGGCGGGACGATACGTTTCGCGAACCTTTCGCACAGCGTAGAAATCGACGTAGGAGAGAGCGACACGGTGAAGGACGTTCTGGACAGGCTTCGCACTCAGGCCGGAGAGTGGCTGTACGTGAACTACTACGATCAGCACATGGGGCAGGACGCAACCCGCAACACCGGCGACTACCCGATAATCTCGCTCTCGTCGAAGGATGGTTCTGCGGTGAGCGTTCTCGATGTGAAGGGGCATGTAGCGCAGGACAATCTAGGACTGAGCACCGGCATTCAGACGCGTCTTAACCCCGACGGCACAGGAGAAGGCATAATGTCTGACAGCTTCGTGTGGGACATTGAGAACGATAGCTTCCCCGCGACAGAACTCACGCTCACTGTGGCGGGCTACTCTCACACGATTGACCTTACGGAGATTCGGAGCGTTACGCCTGACCCCGACGGACTGATTCAGGCGGACGACATCGCGGAGTTCATCAATGCCAGAATGCAGGACTACGACGTTCGCGCAGAGGTCAACAGGGACAACGAGCTGATGATATGGTCATTGCGCGGGTACTCCGTAGAGGCGGAGTTCACAAATAACGGGTCTGATGTTACAGCAACGTTTCTCGGCGAGGAGTCTTCGTCGCGGAGCTACTACAGAGGAGGGTACAACCTCGAGGGCGGAGCTCAGACGCGCGGGATTGACGCTAACGACATGTACAGCACGGGAATGCACGGCCAGAACGCAACGATACGGAGCGGCGCGAACACTATGCGTCAGAACGGCTTCGGAGTGATCAACGACATTATTGCGGCGATAGAGTCGGGCAACAGGGACGACTTGTCCAGCAAGATGCTCCCGAAGATTGACGACTTCATCAGCAACCTGCTTTCTGTGATGTCGGAGGACGGAGCACTTCAGGCGCGCTACACCTACAACGGCGAACGCCTCACGCAGGAGAATGCGATAATGGAGGAGACGTACGATAGTCTGGCGAAGATTGACCCTGCGGACGCGATAAGCCAGCTGATGATGGCGGATTACATGTATCAGGCGAATCTTGCGGTGATAGCGAGACTGATTCAGCCGAGCCTTCTGGATTTCCTGAGGTAGAGAAAGAGTTTCCCCCTCTGCACGAATCAGGGGGGGATTGTTTTACTTCTTGAGGGCGTGGTTCTGTGCGATGAGGTCAATGAAGATTAGGTTCTCGCTGCCGGTGTTCTCTAGGGCATGGGACTGTCCCGGTCCGGCAAGAGTTACGCTCTGAGGCCCTACGACGTATTCTCCGCCGTCCCCGTCAGTGAACATTCCTTCGCCCGACAGAATAATGTACGTGTCCTCGTTGTCCGCGTGTGAATGAAGGCTGATGCTGTCTCCCGGCCTGAGCGTCATCATTCCGATTTCCTTGATGGCCTGATTTGGTGTTGCGTCCTCGCGGCGGAAGGCAAACTTCCCGTAAAGAGTTCCCTTGCCCGCTCCTCCTGCGTTCTGCTTGTTGAGCTTGCGTAGTCTTTCGGCAGGGAAAACCTGCGGAGTCGGATTAGCCTTGAGTGCTTCGAGGTCTGCGCTGGCGTTCTTGGCGATGATGTCGAGGAACACGAGGTCTTCACCGAAAAGGTTTGCGAGCCCGTGAGACTGCCCGGGACGGGCTATCGTCATGTCTCCGGCTTTGACCGTCCAAGAGTTGCCTTCTCCGTCGGTGAAGATTCCTGTTCCCGAAAGTATCAGGTACGCGTCTTCGTTGTCGGCGTGGGCATGAAGGCCGATGAAGTCGCCGTGCTTGAGGGTCATGAAGCCGATCTCCTTGATGGCCCAGTCGTCTCCGGCTTTGTCGCGCGTGTAGGCGAACTCCCCGTAGAGCGTTCCGCGTCCTCCGGCTACGTCCTGCTTGTTGAGGACTGTGAGCTCCTCGAGATCCCAGCACTGTTCGCGGGGTTCGGCGTGGGCGAACGAAGCCAGAAGCAGGAGAGACAGTGATAGTGCGATAAGTTTTCTCATGATGAATGATTCCTCCTTTGTGCCCGAATGATAGCACATCAGCCTAAGTGTGCCTCTTCCGTCTTTATCTCCCAGTGAATCAGGAACGTCAATGCTCCCCTCAGCACGATTATTGCCCCGAGAATCGCTAGCTCGCTCCACTCACGGACAATAACCGTCCTCAAGACCTCCCCGCCCAGCTTGAACTCCAGCGCAAGCGCAATCCCCTGCGCAAGCGTCAGCCTCACGTGAGGGTCTCTCTTCAGGCAGCCCCAGATACTTTTGAAGGTTGTTACCATGAGGACAGTAACACCTACGCACTCCATCAGCAGAACTCCCAGCTGTACGGTTATCTCGAAAATCTCTTCAATGTCCGCAATCATTCTTTCTCCCTCCTTATGCCATCATGAACGCAATCACGAACAGCAGCCCCGCCGCAAACGTCATCAGCCCGTAAGCCAGGCTCGACGGCAGCAGTTTCCCCGCAGTCTCTCCCTTCGGCCCTTCCTGGTAGTACCCGAAATCTGTGTCCTCCGGCGGACGAACGAACTTCACGCGCGAAGCCCTCGACAGCATCCACGACACCGGCCCGGCCGTGAACAGGTCAACAACATGCGCGAACAATGCCCCGATGAACGGCAGAATCGTCCCTATTACCGGGCGGAATAACGCGTTCTCAATGTTCAGCTTCTCCGGCCACAGGTCAAGGTAGACGACATTATCGCCCCTGCGTTCAAGAAGGAAGTGTTGTATCAGCAGGAAGTAGACCGCTATGCCGATGCCGATCGAGATTATCGCCCCCTCGAGGCATTCGGAGGAGAAGTAGCGGATTATGTGGTGATGACCCGTGCTGTTCATGAACGGTGCTCCGAGAATGCTTATCTTGTCGCCGACACTGTACGGCATCATTCCGATGACCGGCAGCAGCAGAGCAGAGAACGCGAGGATGAAGGCATTGCTGCGGGAGATGTAGATGTCCTTCTGGTGCATTGACGGCGACGGCGAAGCGACGAACAGCGCAACGAAGAGCTTGATGACGTAAGCGGTTGTGAGGCCGCCCGAGATCAGGAACAGCCACTCGCACACGCTGAAGAGTGCCGCCTCTCCTCCCGCTGTCATGAACGGCAGAGTTCCCGACGCTCCGCGCATTACGTTTCCGAGCTCGTGGATGTGCTCGACAATTGCGTCGTGGATGAGTGTTTTTCCTAAGTACCCGTTCCAGAATGGAGCACCCATCAGGCCAAGCCCCCCCATGACGAACGCGAACATCAGCGTCTTCTTGCCCTTGCCGAAACCCTTAATGTCGTTGAGGTTGAGCTGGTGAGTGTTCATGTGTACGACACCTGCGCAGAGGAACAGAACGAGTTTCACGAGCGAGTGCCCGACCATGTAGAGGATTGTTCCTCGTATCGCGAGGTCGTTGTCCTTGCCCAAGAAGCACTGCATCGCTATGCCCGTCAGGATGAAGCCGAGCTGGGACATCGACGAACACGCAAGGGTGCGCTTGATGTTGACGGAGAAGACGGCCAGGACAGCCCCGAGCACCATCGTAATCACCGCAAGAATGAGCAGCATGAACCCCCACAGCGGGTCATGAAGGAACGGCCCTGCAGACAGCACGATGATTCCGAACAGTCCTGACTTCGTGAGCAGGCCTGAGAGCAGTGCGCTTGAAGGTGCAGGAGCGGCAGTGTGTGCGGTCGGAAGCCAGATGTGCGACGGGAAGATCGCTGCCTTCGCCGCAAAACCTATGAACACCAGCACTCCGGCCAAGTACAAGCCGCTTCTGTCCTCGAGGCGGTAGAGTGCCGCGATGTCAAGCGTGCCGGTCTTAGCGTAGAGCAGCACCAGCCCCGTCAATGTCGCGAGGCCTCCGATTATCGCAATGGCCAGGTAGGTTTCGGCGGCTCTCTGGGCTTCAGGTGTCTCGTCCTGAACAACCATGATGTACGAGAACAGCGACATCATCTCGAAGAATATGAACGTTGTGTAGAGATCCGCAGACAGGAACACTCCCATTATGCTCCCGAGCGTCAAGAGAACGTAAAGGTAGTAGCGGTTGCGGTTTCTGTGCCCCTTGAGGTACTCGCGCGAAAAGATTGTCGTTGCCGCCCACATGAAGGCGATGATCAGCGCGTAGATGAACCTGAAGCCGTCAAGCGTGAACTTTATGCCAAGCCCGCAGACTCCCGGAAGTTCGAGCTCCGAGCCTATGTGCTTGTAGAGCGTCAGGACTGCGGCGAGCTCAACGAGGCAGACGGCATCTGCGGCGTAATCGCGGACTTTCCGGCTGTAGCGTCCTGCTACGTAGGAGAGTAGTCCTCCGAACATCGGCCAGAGAACCAGAAACAGCAGCGTGTAATTCTTCATTGTGATTTGCACCTCCCGAGATGAGGCGATTATACAATAACGTGGGCTATAATTATTCTGCAAAGCCTGAGAAGACGGCCAAGAAAAATGATAAAGGAGGAAACATCAGTGAAGCGTATACTTTCAGCGTTGCTGCTGGTCGCGGTGCTCGCAGGTTCAGCGTACGGCCTCAGCGACAAGGATTACACGAGGATGAAGAGGGAGAGCAGCGTCTTCCGCGAGGCAGACAGGAAGCTCGGCGCAGTATGGCACAGAATCGAGGACGAAATCACTAAGCCTGCACGTTCTGTGTTCGAGATGCTTAAGGCGGAACAGCGCGACTGGATAAAGTCCGGGCGGGACAGAGCCGCGAGGAAGTACATGAATGACGGCTTTGACGACTACAATGCATACGCTATAGCGACGTATGAGCGCATCGGATACCTCGAGGGATGGGAAGCTGTGATGTTCAACGATGACGATTGACAGCGTCAGAGGACTTCCCCGCCCTCTTGAATTTTTCCCGCAGGAAAGGAGGAGACAGCGTTGGCAGTGGCGGTCTTGCGTTCACATTCACAGATAACAATTCCTGCTTCTGTTATCTCAAGTCTGGGGCTGAAAGAGGGCGACCAGCTCGAAATTTTTGCTGACAACGGAACAATAAGCATGATACCTGTAGCAGTTTACCCCGTTGATTACGTTGAACAGCTCCGCAAAGAGACGGCAGAACTCAGAGATAACATATCTTCAGGGAAACAGCCTGTGTTCGATAGCGTTGACGCGATGATTGAGGCTCTGGAGAAGTCCTGATGCTGAAAATCACTTACTCTGAACGTTTCCAGAAGCACTACAAGAAACTTTCAGCGGACGAGAAAGCTCAATTCAGGCGGAAGCTCGATGTGTTTGCGGATAATCCACTTCACCCTTCGCTGAGAACGAAACACATTAAGGGTACTGACGGATTATTTGAGTTCAGCGTCAACATGGATATTCGAGTCATCTGGTTTTACGAGGGAGAAAATCTAGTTGCTCTTGTTGACATAGGGCATCACGACATCCTGAAAAACTTTTGAGTTCTGCGCGAAAGTTGATTTTCCTGCGTGAACGTTCTCTCCGCCGATTGAATTTCCCCGCAAAACCGGCGATAATTCACCCATGAATCCCACACAGAAAGGATTGACACAAGTGAATGATACTCGGTATAATGGCTCACGGCTCACGGTCAAACTATACTCTCCACACTGTAACTTCCCGCAATTCCTGAGGCATATTGCGCTCGTCATCGTACTGTTCCTAGCGTCATCCGGCACGGCTTGGGCGACGACGACCTCGACCATCACCGTAAGCGGCACGGACTACCTGCTGTTCACGGGCTTCACCGCTACGGGCGGAAACGGCAAGAACTACGCTAAGCTTGTGGACGGCAATACCAATACCGACTGGAGTGCATTGAAAAATTACGACGATGGGACAACGAATGATTTCGCAGGCGGCACGGAAGACCCCGCATTTGTGGAGTTCCACGCCGATTCGCCTGTCATACCGAAGGGCTATGTCCTGACCTGCGACAGTGAGAACGCCGGCTTCTGGAAACCCGTGCAGTGGGCGTTCAAGGCGAAACTGAACGAGGGCGACGAATGGACTGCCATTCATTCCTCAACGACAACGCTCGGTGCGGGAAAGACTTTCGAGATTGCCTGCACCAACGACGCGGGCAATCAGTATCAGTATTTCCGATTTGAGGTTTACGAAGTCGGCACAACAATGAAGGTGGACTTGGACGAAGTGCAGATTTATGCCCAGTTTACATATACCCCTGTATCCGCAAGGGCTGCGACCTGCACGGAATACGGTCTGTCGAGTGGCGGCTATCTGCGAAACGACGGCAAGTATTTCTCGGATGCAAACGGTACTACTGAGCTGACCGTAGGCAACGGCCTCATTGATAAGATTCCCCACACAGGCGTACACCACGAAGCAGACGCGAATCATATTGAGTATTGGCAATGCTCCGTGTGCAGCAAGTATTTCACCGATGAAGCCTGCACTCATGAAGTTACGGCGGACGAAGTGCTGAAAACCGTCTTCGGAACGCTGACCGCCGGGACAAACGGCGCAAGCGGTTACTACACCCTCGAAAGCAAGACCTATACGCTGACAGAAGATGTCAACACCGCCGGATATATCTACGTTCCTGAAGGCGTTACGGCTGCAATCGACCTTGCCGGGCATACTATTGACCGTGGGCTGACAAGTGCCATAACGAACGGAATGGTTATCCGGGTTGAGGGCAGCCTGACGGTTACAGACAGCGGCACGGGCGGCACGATAAAGGGCGGCATGGACTCCAGCACTGAACATGTTTCCTGCGTTTTGGTTTACAGTGAGAATAGCAACCCCGTATTCACCCTGCAAGGCGGTACGCTTATCGGAAACACGAGCAATCAATATAACAGTGCGGTTTTGGCCCCTAATAATTCGAACATTACCATTTCCGGCGGAAAGATTACCGGTGATGTATATGGTATTCATTCATATGGCAATGTTGCGGTATCCGGCGGTGAAATCAGCGGCAACACTACGGGAATATGGTCGCAGACCAACAGCGTTTCCGTGTCAGGCAATCCTGTCATCGCGAATAATACCAACGCAAATGTCATGCTGTATTATGGCGACGCTTCTGTCTTGACCATTGCGGGCGAATTGACCGCTGGAGCAAATATCGGTATCACGGAAGGTGGCGGCAGCATACCCACCGACAATGCGCCCGTTACGATCACAAGCGGCTATGGCACATATCACAGCAATATATCGCTCGGCACATACTTTTCGCTTGACAACAACGGCCAAACGCTCGTAATGGGCTAGAATGAGGACAGAACGGAGATTGCTGTCGGAACAGCCATGAGAACCGTAACCTTTGACCTTCAAGGGCACGGCTCTGCTATTGAAGCGGTAAGCCTGTTAAGCGGCTATAAGCTGGTTGAACCGACTGAGCCGACAGCCGAGGGCTGGAGCTTTGGCGGATGGTACACCGATGAGGACTTCACGGATGGTAATGAGTGGGACTTTGACAGCAGCGTTACTTCTGATATGACGCTGTACGCACTGTGGACGCAGGGGCAGATGTATCGTGTAACTCTGCCTGAGAATATGATTATCGTCAGTGCTGACAATGCGGCGGTCGGCGGTAAATATCCGTCAGGTACAAATATCAGATTCAAGGCTGCGCCGGATTATGTGGTTGACGGCGACGTAAAGAATGGAACTGAAACGCTGACCGCAGACGAAGACGGTATTTATACTGTAGCTTTAGGAAATGCAGACATCACCATTACCGCCACGATAAAGAAAGCTGCTGAACCGAACAAGACCCTTTCGGGAAGCGAGAGTTATACGGCACAGAACGGCGACGTGCTGACAGGTTCGACCTCCGGCACGGTAACGATTCCCGACGGAGCAAGCATTACGCTTTCCGATGTGAGCATTGGCGGCGGCATAGTCTGCAACGGCACGGCTACGATTACCCTCGTCGGTACGAACAGTGCGACGGGCGCAACCCAAAAGGCAGGTATCGAGGTCGGCGGAGAGAACACAACGCTCACTATCAAGGGCAACGGCTCGCTGACGGCAACCGGCGGCCAACATTCAGCAGGGATCGGCCTTAGTCGTGCTTGGGATCCTGCCAATGATGTCATCGGCGGCGATATTATCATCGAGGGCGGAACTATCACTGCAAACGGCGGCTATTGGGGCGCAGGTATCGGCACGGGCGTTATCTATGGTAACGGCAGCGCGAAGACCGCAAGACTCGGCAACATCACCATCAAGGGCGGCACGGTAAAGGCAACAGGCGGCACTGATGCAGACGGAATCGGAACAGGATACACCTACAGCCCATGCACAAACGCAATCGGAACAGTAACGGTTTATGACGGCATCGACAAGGTTGACGCTTCGAGCATCAAGGACTTCACCAGCGTGGTCTATATGCACAGCGAGACCAACGTAACCGCCAACAAGACCGACTACTTCACCATCAGCGAGGACGGCGACCGCAGAGTCATCACACAGAAGCACTACACTATCACCGTTGCTGGCGGCATTGAGAATGGCAGAGTTACTGCGGGCAAGTCCGGGGCTGTCGAGGGTGATACTGTTACCCTGACTATTACGCCCGTCGATGGCTACAGCATCGGCACGGTGAGCTATAACGACACGGAAATAACCGCTAATAACGGTGTCTATTCGTTCACGATGCCTGCTGTCAGCGTAACTATATCCGTAACGTTTACGCCAATCCCCTACACAATCACGTACAACCTTGACGGCGGCAGTCTTGCAGACGGCGTGAGCAACCCCGCGAGCTACACGGTCGAGGACACACCCATAACCCTGACGAACCCCGCGAAGGACGGTTACACCTTCAAGGGCTGGACTGGTACAGACCTCACCGAAGCAACACAGACCGTAACGATTGCGCAGGGCTCGACGGGAAACCGCGCGTATTCCGCAGTGTGGGAGCAGAACGGCGGAACATCACCAGAGTCCGGCGCGCCTAAGTTCAAGTATCAGGCTCTCGTGCTCGACGGGAAGATAGCGGTCAGGTTCGCGATGGATCTATCTTCACTTGATGAGACGGTGCGTTCAGGAAGCTATATGATGTTCGACATCAGCGGCGACAGAACCTCAAACAACCGCAAGCCTTTCTATGAGACCGACAGCTTCACCGACGGGACGGGCAAATATTACTACTTCGACTGCGGAATCAAGTCCATCGAGATGGCGAACAACATCAGAGCCGAGTTCTATTACGGTGATGGTCTGGTCGTCAGCAAGGATTACACGGCGAGGCAGTACCTCAACGACATGCTCGCAGATGAGAAGTATGCAGGGAATGATGATTACAGCGTCGCAGTCCGAAACCTGATGAAGGCAATCAAGGATTACGGGCATTACGCACAGCTGATGCTCTCTGCGTACAGGGGCTGGAGTCTCGGCGGGGATTATGCTCCGATCGAGAACGAGAACACTTACGCGAGCAGTGATGTAACTCTAGTGAACAGCATTAAGTCGGCGACGGAGCAATACGCTTTCCGCAAGACTATCAGCGGCTCTGACATTGAAGAAGTAACTTTCAGCCTTGCGCTGGACTCGTACACGACCATCAATGTACTGGTGAACTCGGCCTCAGAGGTAACAGCGTCCCTCAAGAACGGAGGCGGGCTTCAGGTCGTGCCTCAGGACAATAACCGTTATCTTATCGAGCTGGACAACATACCTGCCCACGAACTCACCAAGACATTCGATGTTGTGATAAACGCCGGAAACAGCTCGTGCGAAGTGAACGTGTCGGCAATGTCGTACGTTTACGCCGTTCTGACGGACAGCACTGATTATGCGTATGAGCCGGAGCTTGCTGCTGCACTGTACAAGTATTACGAGGCGAATCAGGCCTACAGGACAGCGGCAGGGTATTCGGACTAGCAGGAAGGAGGTGAATTAAGAATGGAGCATAAAGCAGAGTACAAGAGGCTTGAGATTGAGGTCGTAGATTACGAGTACGAAGACGTGATCACGACAAGCGACGGAGCTACTACTACTCCTTATCATGGATAAGGTTTACCGTATAGCAGACAGGAACATACGGATCAGCTCGCTGTTCTCGTTCATTCACGTTTACTGCGCTGAATACCAGACGGACAGCGAGCCTGATTTTGAGGTGGAGACAACGTATGCGGACATTGAGGCCGAACGCAGGACGGTAAGCGCGGAAGTTGCGGGCGGATGGGCGGAGGTCTCTGCGGTGTTCAGGAAGATAGCGGAGAGAATGCCGGAGTACAGTACGTTCATGCTTCACGGCTCTGCAGTTGCTGTTGACGGGGAAGGTTACTTGTTCACGGCGAAGAGCGGGACGGGGAAATCAACGCACGCGAGGCTGTGGCGCGAACTTCTGGGAGGCCGGGCCGTGATGGTGAACGACGACAAACCGTTTGTCAGGGTTGCCGACGGTGAAGCGATAGTCTGCGGAAGCCCGTACAGCGGGAAGGAAGGCCTGAACACGAACATATCAGTACCGTTGAAGGCAGTCTGCGTTCTTGAGCGTTCGGAGACTAACAGCATCAGAGAGGCGGGCTTCAGCGAGGTGTACCCAGTGCTTCTCCAGCAGACTTATCACCCGTCGGACAGAATGATGCTCGGCAGGACTCTGGAGCTTCTGGACGGTCTTGGCCAAGCTGTGAGGTTCTACAGGCTCTCCTGCAATCAGGAGCTGGAGGCGGCGGAAATGTCTTACAGCGCGATGAAAGGATAGACTATGAGGTTAAGGGATGAATTTCTGACCCACACGAGCGGCGGTGAAGCGTACTTAGTGCCGTCGGGAAACGTTGAGTTTCGGGGATTAGTGAGGGGCAATGAATCACTCGGTGAAGTCATCGAGCTCTTGAAGACTGACACGACAGAAGCGGAAATCGTTAAGGCTCTGCGTGAAAAGTACAGCGCGCCGGACGGAGCAATAGAGCTTGATGTCAGGAAAGCAGTAGAAGTTCTGCGGAGCGTGGGGGCATTAATTGAGCAGCCTTGAACAATACCTGTCAGAACACGGACGCGTAATCTCCGCGAATGTCGGAGTGAGTATGCTGCCGCTTTTGCGTGAAGGGAAGGATCTATTCTTCTTAGAGAAGAAGGGGGCTGAACGCTGCAGAGCCGGTGATGTGGTTCTTTACCGCCGGAAGCGTCAGTACGTGCTTCACCGTGTAATTGAGGTTCGGGAGAAGGATTATGTTATTCTTGGCGACAACTGCACGGCGAAGGAGTACGGCATTCAGGACGGCGACATTCTGGCAGTGATGACCTCATTCATCCGCAGCGGCAGAGAACACAGCGTGAAGGAGTTTGCGTACAGGGTATATTCGTTCGTGTGGCTGAAGATTGCTCCTCTGCGGATATTCTTGAAGCGTTCAGTGAAGGGGCTGATCGGGCGATGATAACAGGCACGGCGGAGGCGGTGATATACCTCGCTTCCTGTGCGGTGAACGGTACGAAGCCGGATGCAGAGAGGCTCGCAGGAGCAGACTTCGGAGCGTTGCTGTCGTTCGCGTCGTATCACATGCTGGGTGCGGTTGTCGCGATGGGGCTCGAAGATGCAGGGTTCACGGGCAGGGACATTCGGAAGCATATAGCGTTCTCGGTGAGGAAGAGCGTATGCTTTGAGGCGGCGAACCGTGAAGTTCTTGCTGGTCTTGAGGAAGCGGGGATCTGGTACATGCCGCTGAAAGGTGCTGTGCTGAAAGATTACTATCCGCGCTTCGGAATGCGCGAGATGTCCGACTACGACATACTGATTGACACTACACGCGCCCACGACGTGAGGAGGATAATGCAGTCTCTGGGGTTCAGGACTGAGGAGTTCGGCTGGGGAACTCATGACGTGTATTACCGCGAGCCGCTCTGCAACTTCGAGATGCACAGGGAGCTGTTCGAGGCCTCGTTTGATGAGCACCTGCACTCCTGCTATTCCAGCGTGAAAAGCAGACTGATAAAGGATGACGGGAATAATTACGGCTACCATTTCACCCCTGAAGATTTCTACCTGTACATTACAGCCCACGAGTACAAGCATTATTCGCTGGGAGGTACAGGACTGCGCTCGCTGCTTGATGTTTATGTGCTCCTGAGGAGGTTCGAGGGACAGCTTGATTTCGGCTATGTATTGAGTGAGGCGGAGAAGCTGGGGCTCTCGGAGTTCGAGGCCAAGAATCGCGGGCTCGCACTGAACCTTTTCGGGAACAGGGAACTGACTGACGGGGAACAGGAGATGCTTGAATATATCGTTCAGTCAGGAGTTCACGGCAACGTAGAGATCAGCGTACGCAACGGCCTGAAGAAATGCGGCGGTGGCAAGATAAAGTACCTGCTCTCGAGAATATTTCCTTCCATGAATAGCACCAAGCACAAAATCTATTACCCTGCTCTGATAATTTTCCGCCTGCTGAGAGCATTAACCCTGAAACGGCACAAAATCCTGCTCGAGCTCCGGCATCTGTTCTCCGCGTAAAAGTTGCTTCTCTTTCGTGAATGTTGCTCCGAATACCTGTAATCTTGGCCTGAAATCTGCAATAATTAGCAGACCTTAGGGAAGTGAGGCAGTCTATGAGGAAAATCATCTTTATCGCGTTCTTTCTCCTTTTCGCCGCCATCGCAGGAATCTACCTGATACACGATATACAGGTGAACACTGATGTTACGGCCAAGACCACGAAAGTAGGCGTACTGATAAACGGAAGCCGCTACGACCACAGCTATTGCCAGGCACATTATGAGGCACTAGAGGCCATCAAGGACGAGCTTAACCTCGAGTACGTCTATCTGGAGCATGTGCCTATGAACTGCTATAAAGACATTGTCAGCCTCATACGCGACAAGGACTGCAAGATTATTATCGGTGTATCGTTCGAGTTCGGCATTGACATGATGAAGGCGGCGGAAAAGTTCCCAAGCATTTACTTTCTCCACGCGTCAGGAGTAAATCACCGTAAAAATTTCTCCTCATTCTTCGGCAGAATGTATCAGGCACGTTATCTTTCTGGCATCGCTGCGGGCATGAACACCAAAACAGGAGAACTCGGCTACGTTGCGGCGTTCCCCATCTCGGAGGTCATCAGGGGCATCAACGCCTTCACTCTCGGAGTCAGGAGCGTACGGCCGGACGCTGTCGTTCATGTGCGTTACTGCAACGCGTGGCAGGGGGACGAAGTAGCCGGAGAAGTCTGCCGCAAACTGCTGGAGCTTCATCCCATTGACGTTGTGGCAATGCACACAGATTCACTACAGCCACACATAGAAGCCGACGCTAGAGGGATATGGTCTGTCGGCTACAACATCAACAACGCCGCTATGTTCCCGGATACCTATCTGACCGCCTGCATCTGGAAGTGGGAAGTGTATTACCGCAAGCAGATACTTAACTGCCTGCAGGGGAAATTCATCGGGCATCATGATTTGATGGAGATGGATGAAGGCATTGTTGCTCTCTCGGGATTGTCCGAACATGCAGACCCGCAGACGAAAGCCAAAGTCCAGGCCGCAGACGAAAAGCTCCGTACTCTGGAATTTGACGTGTTCTACGGCCCGATTACGGACAACGCGAACATTCTGCGCATCGATGAAGGAGAATCCATGCCCGACGACGAGATGTTCAACCGCTTTTACTGGTATGTGGAGGGCGTGAATGTTGAAGAGTAGGAAATGGGCGGTGCATGACCTGCCTCTGCTGCTTGCGGGGATTATCTGCGTTGTGCTGGTCGTCGTGATTCAGAGCTTCCAGCTGCCGGAGACGGGACGGCGTATTGTCGTAGGCTGTGTCCTTGTAGGCGATAGAGACGACAAGGGCTGGAACGAGAGCCACTGCATCGGTCTGCTGAATGCCTGCCGCACTTACGACTGCGGCTTTATGGCGTGGGAACGTGTTGCTGAGAGCGAGCCCACTGTGTCCGCCGCTGTCAGGGAGCTCGTGAATAACGGTGCTAACGTAATCTTTCTGACAAGTTTCGGCTACGGCCAGTACATGGACGAGATTGCACGGAAATATCCGCGTGTAGCATTCTTCGGGATTTCCGGCGAAGGTGCGGCCAAGAACTCGACAACGTATTTTGCACGGCTGTATCAGGCACGGTATATCGCAGGTATAATCGCCGGAGCAGAAAGCAGGACAGGCATTCTCGGCTACGTTACTTCCGCGCCGAACCCTCAGGTGAACCGCAGCATCAACGCCTACGCTATGGGTATGCGCCTCGCTAATCCGAAGGCACGGCTCATCGTCCGATTCACAGGAAGCTGGGAGAACAAAGCGGCTGAACGTGAAAGCGTAGTCCTGCTCGCGGAGAAGGGAGCTGATGTCATAACCTACCATGAGGACAGACCCTACGCCGTGCAAGAAGCCGAGAAGCTCGGGCTTATGAGCATAGGCTATGATGCTGTGTACGAGAAATATTCTGATAAGTTCCTGACAGCCGCATTGTACAACTGGAAGGTTCTCTACGAGAAAGTGCTCGGGGATTACACCAGCGGAAGGTCTAACTTCTCCAGCAGCTACTGGCTCGGCTTCGAGGAAGATGCTGTAGCCCTGTATCCGTTCTCGCCGCGAGTGTCAGAGAAAGCCGCGTCTCTGGCTTCTGCGGGGAAAGAAAGAATCATGAATTACAGCAGCGTCTTTTCCGGCGTAATTTACGACAATCAGGGGATGCTTCGCTGCAACAAGGACGAACGAATCAGCGACCATGAACTTTTTACGGGTATGGAGTGGTTCGTAGAAGGAGTAGAGATTTATGACTAAGCGAATATCCATGCTCGTGATTAGCAAAGGCTCTGTCTTGGTGACGGCGGTCTTCGGAGTACTGCTGCTTTTCGTGGGAGTGATGTTCAATGTGCGAATGGACGAGCTCCTGACAGCCTACACCGAGAACCAGACAGAACGTCAGGCGGAAACCCTCGCGGAGAAGGCCGCAGAAACTCTCGGGACTGAGCTTAAGACGCTCGCCTATGTTGCCTCAAAGATTGAAGCCAACCCCGCAGCAATCCGCCTGCTGATGCCTCTGCTCTTCAACGAAAAAGGAGTACGGCAGGGACTTCTGGCCATCGACGGTCATGCAGTGTACGGGGACGCGCTTTCCCTGCGGACATATAGCGGCATAAAGACGGCGTTTCGCGGCACAAGTGCCATCACTTTCGCCAGAGAGGCAGGACTCCTCTTTACCTGCCCGGTATTTCACGGCAAGAACGTCAAGTACGTCCTCTATCGGCTGTACCCGCTTAAGTCTATTGCTGAACGTTTCTCCATAACTTGCTATGACGACATCGGAAAGATTCTGATTGTTACGCGGGACGGTGATATAGTCGTTCCGTTCGCGGAAAATGCCTCTAAGGATGTAGCCTTCATGCAGAGCAATGAAGTCAAGGGCTTCTACCGCTCCATGCATAGGGAAATGGAAGTATCGGTGGCGGCCGCACGTTCCTTCAGGACGATACGCGGGGAAATGCTGCTGTTCGAGGCGGAAATTCCCGGCACGGACTATATACTGATGGGGTTCGTACCCAAGATGAAAGCCTCTGAGGGCATCGAGAATATCACGCTCTTAGTGGTGTGGGTGTTCGGACTGCTTATGCTGCTGGTTGCTTTGGGGTGTATGTATCTGGTTCGCGTTCGTGTGCAGATTCAGGAGAGCGAAGAACTGAGGGAGGCGAAGGCGGCGGCAGAGTATGCGTCTCAGGCAAAGAGCGTGTTCCTGTCCAACATGTCGCACGAGATTCGTACGCCGATTAATGCGGTGCTCGGCATGAATGAGATGATTCTGCGTGAGAGTGAAGAACGTAACATTCTCGAGTACTCCGAGAACATTCGCACGGCAGGTACTACGTTGCTGGGGCTCATCAATGACATCCTCGACTTCAGCAAGATCGAGGCCGGCAAGATGGACATTATCCCCGTAACTTATGACCTGTCCTCCGTCATCAATGACCTCGTCAACATGATACAGGCACGCGCAGACAAGAAGGGGCTTCTGCTAAAGCTCGACTTTGACGGCAATATCCCGAAGATGCTTCACGGCGACGAGGTACGAATCAAGCAGGTTGTTACGAACATCCTCACCAACGCCGTAAAATACACCGAGAAAGGCAGCGTAACTTTCCGAATCGGCTATGAAGCTGACGGTTCAGACGGCGTGTTTCTGGACTTCGCTGTGATTGATACGGGAATAGGGATAAAGCCTGAAGACATGGCCAAGCTGTTCTCAGAGTTCGAGCGCATCGAGGAGAAACGCAACCGCAGCATTGAGGGCACGGGCTTAGGGATGAACATCACCAAACGGCTGCTCGAGATGATGGGTACGTCGCTGAAGGTTGAGAGCGTTTACGGCAAGGGTTCAACGTTCTCGTTCCGGCTTCGGCAGGGGGTCATAAAGTGGGACGCGCTGGGAGATTACGAGGCGGCTCACAGAGCTTCTCTGCTCTCGATGAAGAAGTATAAGGAGAGGTTCACTGCTCCTGACGCACGCGTCCTTGTTGTTGACGATACGCCGATGAACCTGACGGTGTTCAAGGGGCTGCTCAAGAAGACGCTCATAAGGATTGACACGGCCGACAGCGGGATGCAGGCCCTCTCGCTCGCGGGGGAGAAGAAGTACGATGTTATCTTTGTCGACCACATGATGCCCAACATGGACGGCATAGAGACGCTCCAAAGGTTACGGGCTGATACTGCAGGGCTGAACTTCACGACACCCGCTATATGCCTGACAGCCAACGCAATTTCCGGTGCGCGTGAAGAGTATCTCGCCGCAGGGTTCGACGACTACCTGAGCAAGCCCATTGATGCCGTGAAACTCGAGGACATGCTGACGCGATACCTTCCGCCGGAGAAAATTCTTGCCCCTAGCGACGCTGAGCCCGCACATAACACCTCTCTTCCCGAGTGGTTGTACGGCATTGAGGAGCTGGATGTTAGGGCAGGGCTGAAACACTGCGGCGACGAGGAAGCATATCTCGATACCCTCAAAATCTATGGTAGCTACTCAGCGGCAGGAGCGGACGAGATTGCGGGGTTCTGGACTTCACGGGACATCGCCAACACTACGGTGAAGGTTCACGCCCTCAAGAGTACTTCACGTGCTATCGGTGCGGAGGATCTGGGGGCTCTGGCGGAGAAGCTCGAGTTTGCCGGCAAGGCTGGTGATGCGGCTGTGCTTGACGCGGACTTGGCCGGACTGCTCGAACGTTACAGGGCTTTAGGGGCGGCGTTGTCCCCGCTGTACGCTCCCGCGAAAAATGCTCAGGATGAAGCGGAGCTTCCGCCGGTCCCTGAAGACGAACTGCGCAAAGCATATAATTCTGTCCGTGAGTGCGCGGAAAATCTTGACGTTGACGGCGCGCTCTCTGCGCTGGACTGCCTGAAGGGGTTTCGACTGCCTGAGAGCGAGAAGCAACGGGTTGAACAGCTCCGCAGTGCGGTAGACGAGTTCGACTGGGACAGCGTAAACGAAATTTTAGGAGGTATTCATGACAATGGAGAAGAAACAGATTCTGCTCGTGGATGATGATGTTACGTTCCTGAAGATGATGCAGACTTGGCTGTCGGCAGATTACCGCGTCGCCGCCGCTCGTACAGGCATGCAGGCTCTAAAGTATCTGGCTGAACATTCGGCTGACCTCATCCTTCTGGATTACGAGATGCCGCTTATGGACGGCCCGAAAATCCTTGAAGCACTACGCAGCAAGCCGGGAACCGCGAGCATTCCCGTTATCTTCCTGACTGGCAAGAGCGATCCTGAGAGCGTCAGGAACGTCATGAGCCTGAAACCCGCAAGTTACCTCCTGAAGTCCAAGAACAAAGAAGAGATACTGGAATCGCTGAGCAGTTTCTTCATCAATCACTAGGAGGAACATAACTAGCGCAGTGCAAAGCTGAACTTCGGAAGATAGACGGGGTTTATGACGTATAATACTCTCATTCATAACAATAAGACGGAGGAACAATAACTTGTCTCTCAGAAAAGGCCTCGTAATCTTCATACTCCTCGCTTTCGGGATGAGCGCGCTGATAATCTTCCGAAGCGTTGACCATCATACAATACGCTCGCTTCTTCACGCCAGCAAACCCAAGCTCCTGCTGGCACTCCTTGTAGTGTTCGCGGCCTGGCTCTGCGACGCGGGGAGATTCTGCGCCCTCGCACGTGCCGCACATGAACACGTCTCCATGCCTCTGGGAATAGCTCTCACTTGGCTGAACTACTTCGGCAGTGCAGTAACCCCCATGCAGTCCGGCGGCGGCCCCTTCCAGGTCTACGCTCTCTACAAGAAGGGCATCCCCGTCGGCAAAGGCATAGCAATCACGTTAATCCGCACGATGCTCACGATATTAATCCTCACCCTCGCAGTCCCGATAGCATTGCTGCTTGACCCCGAGATACTCACGGGAAGTCCCTTCCTCAAGGGCTTGGTGTCCTACGTGTTCATCGTGATACTCGCGACGTGGGCGTTCGTTGCGTTCACGATACTGAAGCCGGAGTTTATCCGCAAGCTCGCGCGGGTGCTGGTTCTGTGGCTTCGACGCTTCAACATCCTGCACTCCAACAAGAAAGTGATAAGGATATTCCAGTGGATGGACAAGGAGATCGACAACTACATCCTGAACTTCAGGAT
The DNA here is from genome assembly GCA_017450125.1 of Synergistaceae bacterium. Taxonomy (NCBI): domain Bacteria; kingdom Thermotogati; phylum Synergistota; class Synergistia; order Synergistales; family Synergistaceae; species Synergistaceae bacterium. The sequence goes on from JAFSWZ010000017.1 coordinate 64,452, forward strand.
AGCGTTCCATTCCGGCAAAAGATGGCTGGCTGTAGGAGTTGTGCTCTCGGTGCTTCACCTGCTCGCGCTGTTCACCGTCCTTCCTGTGCTGATGAGTGCTGTCGGCCTGTCTTTCAGGTACTCGCAGACTATCGCGGTTCAGGCAGTGTTCATGTTCATCCTGTACTTCGTGCCGACACCTGGAGCGAGCGGGGTTGCTGAGGGCGGAGGTGCTCTGCTATACAGCGTACTGATGCCGGAGAACATGGCGGGAGTCATGGCGATAATCTGCCGCTTCTTCACCGACTACATATCTATCTTCATGGGAGTTGTGGTAGTCATCCGTATGCTGGGCTGGGGAGTAAGCGAGAATCTTCACAAAGGAGCGTCGGTCGAGGATGCGTGAGTTCGTCTTCAAGATGCGCGGCGGAATCTGGACGCTGCTGTTCTTGGCCGTGCTGTTCATGGTCAGAGCCTCAACGTTCGGGCAGGTCTGCGCGTGCCTCGTGCTCGTCGTGCTTGGCCAAGTCTGGCGGTGCTGGGCGGCGGGGTGCATTGGCCTCTACAGGGGCGAGAACGTCAAGGCGAACAAGCTCGCTGTTGCCGGGCCTTACGCGCTGATGAGAAATCCCCTCTACTTCGGGAACTACGTCATCGGCTTGGGCTGGAGCATCGTTGCTGGATTATGGGGCGTGATTGTCTTCACTGTGTGCTTCTTCTTGCTCTACGTGTGCGTGATTATCCCTCATGAAGAATCATTCCTTCACGAAAAATTCGGCTCTGAGTACACGGATTACTGCGTGAGGGTCAAACGCTTCTTCCCTCTGTCGCCGAAACTCTCTGACATCTTCAGCGGCTTTGACCCATCGATAATAATGCGCTCCGAGATACACACTATAATTTCTACGCTGGTCGGGACGTGTATAATTCTTGGTGTATCCATGTGCTATACTTGATTGCTTTTACAGACAAAGGAGGCGTTGATGATGGAATCCGACACAGGACGAAGGGGCAGAAAGAAGCCCGAAGGTATGACGGTCAATGAACTGCTCTCGGCTATCAGCGAGACGGAATACCCGCAATATATTCTTGATGCGATAGGGACAGTTCAGGAGTGGATGAAGGACATGACGGAGAAGCCGGAAGAACCTCTTGATGACGAGGGGGACATTTTCGCGTCCCTCTTCGGGATGAATTTCGGCAGCGAGGACGAGGGCATAGCGAGCCTGTTCGAGCAGTTGAAGGACATAGAGACCTACGCGGACGTTGTGCCCAACCCCAGACAGCCCGAAGGGAAGCCTGACACGCTGATAATCAGCCTTGCGCCTCCCGACTGCGACTGCGGGATACGTACGGCGATAGATTACGCGGCGGTGTTCAACAGGAGCAAGTGCCGGCGTGTGTGGATAATCAGCGACACGTTCATTTTCGGCGAAGTGATAAAGTTTGTGCCGCACGTTGACGCGTTGGCTGAGCAGGGAATAATGCTGCGGTATATTCTGGTAACGCCGTGGGGCTGGGTGGAGATGCCGCTGAGCGGTGCGACGGTCTCGAAGCACCAGTTCTTGTGGAGGACGCAGGAGACCGGCAAGCCCAGAGCTCCCAGACGGCGCAGGCAGGAATAACAGCAGAACACAGCAGCATAACGAAATCCCTCCGGCGATGAACCAGAGGGATTATTGTTGTCTTGATGGTGCGGAGGGGGAGAATCGAACTCCCACAGCACTTAATTGGCCACAAGATCCTTAGTCTTGCGCGTCTACCAATTCCGCCACCCCCGCAAATACATTACTTCGTGGATTGACGAGAGATAATTATACCCGCAAAAATTTTCCCGTCAAGTTTTAGTTGGCTCTCAGGAAGTCCAGAACCTTCTGGCGGAAAATCTTGTAGTACGGCTTCTCCATCATCATTGCGTGAGCCGCACCGTCGATTATCTCGATGCGGGAAGCCTTGTTCGTCAGCGTCCCGAAAGCTTCGCGGCACAGCGCAGGCGAAACGTAGTCATCTTTCGAGCCCGCGATGATCAGCACGGGAACTTCAATGTCCTCAGTGGGAATGAGCCTCTCAGTTGCGGCAACAAGCAGGTCTCTTCTGCCGCCGTTAGGGCTGGAGTCCTTGTCGTAACGCCAGCAGTTCGACTGGAACGCGTTGACCACGTCGGGCTCAGTGATTGCGTAGTTGATGCTTCCGTCAGGGTTCGTCTGGAAGTCTCCCGCCGCGTGAACCCACGTGTTGTGGTTAAACTCGTTCTCGACCTCAACGTCGCCGAGACCCGCAACGATCGGGGCATACAGCACGAGCTTGCGCACCATCTCCGAGTTCTCCGCCGCGAAACGTCCCGCCGTAACTGTCCCCCAGCTCCAGCCCAGAACGTCGAGGCACTTCCTGCCTTCCTTCTCGAGAATGAGCTTGGCCGCCGCCGCAATGTCCTCTGCCGCGTAGTCAGAATCAGGCGTGAACCCGTCCTCTACTTCCTGCGACTGCCCGTAGCCCGCAATGTCCAGAAGCCACACGTTGAAGCCCCTGCGCGCAAAGAACCTCGCGAGGCTGTAGTCCTTCACGTCAACGTCAAATTCATGCGACGAGTACGTCAGGCCGTGAACGAGCAGCAGCGGGTCTCCGCCCTTGTCGGACTTGAAGCGTTCGAGGTGAAGCTTCACGCCCTCGCGTTCGAGCGGGAACGTCTCGCGGGTTAAGTCTGCAAACGACACTGATGCCGCCAGCACGACTATCAGCAATGAGAATAAGAATGACTTTCTCACAATAAAAACCTCCTGAAAAGATTTTTTGCGCTATTATACGTCATATCCCAAATACAGGAGGAATCATTAACATGCTCAAGTTCATCACTGCTCTGCTCCTTGCCGCAGTCATGGTTCAGGGAGCTTCTGCTTCGGTAATCTCTCTCGTCGACGTTCAGGGTGAGAGTGATACGGCTCTTCTCGTCGGCGCGAATGAAGACCTCACGGCCAAGTACTACCCTGACGGAAAGATGCCCAGCCAGATTCTCGCGTTCTGGGTGAACGGCGTGCTCTATGACGCGGGGCTGAAGGACGGGCACATAGTCTCGGAGCTGGCCAAGAACGGCGTAAAGGCTTCCGACGTTACGACGATCCTAATCACACACCTTCACCCTGACCACTTCGGCGGGCTCGTCGACGCTGAGGGCAGAGCTGCTTTCCCGAAAGCTGACGTGTTCGTCTCGAAGCCGGAATATGACTACTGGGTCAGCGAGCTGAAGAACGGGAATGTGATTAACACGCTGAAACTCTACCCTGTTCACACGTTCATGTTCGGCGACGAAGTTATACCCGGCGTGCGGGCAATGGACACCAGCGGGCACACTCCCGGGCACGTGAGCTACCTTGTCGACGACAGCCTGATTATCGCCGGAGACATCATGCACTTCCCGGAGATTCAGCTTCCTGCTCCTGATGTATCTGTGAGGTACGACGTTGACCCGGCAAAGGCCGCGCAGTCGCGAAAATTCCTGCTGGATTATGCGGCGTGGAAGAAAGTACCTGTCGCCGGAATGCACATAACCCCTCCAGGCGTGATTAACGTCAGGAAGTCAGGGGAAGGCTACGAGACGTTCTAGCGATGACTATGTTTTATGGGCTGGTACTGTTCCTGCTGGGACTGGCGGCGGGGCTGTCGCTGTACCTCGTGAAGCGCGGTGCTGACGATGACGCTGATGACGACGGCGGCGAGTACATCTCCACAGCGTCAACTATGACCGTCAGGGAGATCGTGAAGGCCTACACCAGAGACCCGCAGGGCGCGGAGAAGAAGCTCACCAACAATCCCATGAACGTAACCGGCCGTGTAACACGCATCGCCAACGGCGGGAACTATTCACACGTTGAGCTCGACAAAGTATTCATGTGCATCTGTCCTCAAGGCTCGGTGAAGTCTCTCAGCGTCGGTACAAGGGTCTGCATCACCGGAACTCTCAGGGGAAAGTACCTGCTGGATGACTGCCTGATGGTCAAGTATCCGCTGTAAGTCTTGACTTTGCGGAGGTTTGCTGTAAAATCTTCTCGTTAATCGGGCAATTGGCACAGGGGTTAGCGCGCTTCCTTCACACGGAAGAGGTCACTGGTTCAAATCCAGTATTGCCCACCATAATACAGACAAAAAATGAGAAGCCTCACACTTTCACGCATGGGGCTTCTCTCGTTATGAAGAAGTATTATTTTCTCCTCAGGATATACGCTGACAGGGCAAGCATGAACAGTCCCGCGCTGATGCCCGCACTGCATCCCCCCGAACCGCCGCCGCCGTTATTGTTGTTTTCCTGCGCAGAACTTTCCGCAAGAAGCGCAACTCCGACCTCTGTTGTTGACCCCGAAGAAGGCTCGCAGTAGAACGTGTAGTAGCTCTGCGGAATCTTGGCTCTGCTGCCGTCCGGGTACTCCAGAGCGTCAACGTTGACCGTGATGTCTCCGCTCTCGTTCGTGATGTGGCTGAACGGCCCGTACACAGGATAGTCTATCCCCGCGTCGTTCCAGAAGAAGTCAGGCTTGTACCCCGTCTTGTACACAGGGACATCAACCCACTCAACCGGCCCTGTACGTCCCTTAGGGTAGCCCTCTTCGTCCAGCTTCTCGTCGTCCGAAATGTTCACGGGCTCGTAAGTCCTCGACTTGTCCACGAGGTACACGCTGACATCAGCATTTGCCCCGCCGTCCAGCGCAATGACCGCCCTCCTCGATGTGGAAGAAGGAATCCTGCTGTTTATCCGTACGGTCTGTGCGGGAGTGAACGTCTCTACAGGTATCCCGTTGATGGTGTGCGAGGCCTGCGCGCGCTCGGCTGGTGAAAAGTTCGGGGCAACCGTGAAAACCTTTATGCACGCGTTGATGCGGTAGGGTGTTCCTCCGTTGCCCTCGTCGATCATGTCAGTGCCGTCAATCCACGTTGTGCCGTCGTCGGAGAAGAAGCTCTCCTTGTCGTAAATTGCCGCGTTGTCCGAGTAACGCTTTATCGCGACTTCGACGGGTATCTCCGCGTGGCCGCCCTCGTTCGTGTCCGTGTACTGCACTATCACGGAGAAGTAGTTACCCTTCGTGAGGCCTGCCCTGTCCGTCATCATCGTGTGGTAGCCCGCGTAGTCCATCATTTGTTCCGCCGAGAACAGAAGGTCTCCTGAGGTAGGGTCAGTGCCTCCGAAATCTGCTCCCAAGTCGTAAAGGCTGATTTTAACCTGCGTGTTATGTCCGGCTGTGTAGAAGCTCACTGAATCCAGAACCTCGCCGTCGCTTTCCACCTTGAAGACGTTAGCCGCCCAGATGTACGCCTGCTGAACCACGAACGAATTGCACCAGCCCAGCGGGTCATGCTCGTACACGTGAAGGTTCTCCTGCCTCTCTCCGGCAACGCACACAACGCCGTCGCCTATAAGCTGTTCGTACGAGATCCATTCGTAGCCGCCGTCAGACCCCCAGAAGCTCCCCCAGCTGTTCCGTGCGAGCCATGCTCCGTCATTCTCCGGCTTGTCGATGAAGTTATCGCGCGAATAGTTATCGTCCCAGCCTATGATGGTTATCTCGTGGTTGCCCTTCCACTTGGCCGGGTCGCTGATGTAGTAGCCGTAAGTTGAGCTGTTGAGGTTCGTGCCGGTGTCCTCTTCGGAGTAGTAGCTTATCATCGCCGCTCCGTAACGCATGATTAACGCCTTCAGTGCGTCATTGCTGACCTTGTTCAGCTCCGCGTAATCCCTCCTCTGGTTCGCGAAGCCCGCAGGTGCAGCATTGGCCGCCGCAAAGAACGCGTCCGTCATCCGCAGGTCAGAACGCGGTGTTACAGTCCTTCCCGTGTAGACGAGGCTCGAGGGTGTCGACGACCTCAAGGGGATAAGTCCTACATTCTCTGCCTCTGAGTGCGTCGGAGGATTGTTCGTGCTGTAGCCTTGAGCAGTTAAGGTGCTGTTGTAGATGTACGGGAAATCAGCCTCGTCAGAGAAACCTTCAAGCCGTGCCAGAGTCGCCAGCGCGATAGTCGGGTACGCTCCTTCCTGCAGAGCCGTGCCGTAATCCCCCATGTGAACCAGCTGTGCCTTGTTCCTGATGAACATGCTGAAGCTCCGGCTCTTGTCCTGATTTATCCTCGCGAACCACAACAGATTCATCTCCGAGAAGTCTATTGTTTCGGGGTCTGCCTCGAGATCCTCCGTGAGGCAGCTGGACTCTAGTGCGGCAATCGCGGCGTGTGCCCAGCACGTGCTCCAGACTCCTTGATCACGGATCGGCGCAACCCTGCCTGACTCCCTGAGGTCATAGCTTACGGGGATGTCCTCTGCCGCCAGAACTCTCGGAGGTGCAGAGGAGACTGAGGGCCCGTTTGACGCGAAGAACCCTGCCTCAGCCTCTCCGGCCAAGAGCAGGGCAGCAAATGCTGATACAGTTAATATCTTCTTCATTGCTAGATGATCTTCTGCCCGCCATTCGCGTTCCAGCGGGCAACGCCGCCGCCTTCTTCATCCTGTCCGGCGAACCACCGGGCACTGCCGCCGCCTCCGAAATCGCCGCCTGCTATCTGCGACATGTCGTCGAGCGACAATTCCTCGAGCTCTTCGCTGTCCGTTAATGCCTTGCTGTCTTTCTTGAGCATGATAAATATTCCTCCTGATTGTAGAGATTGCGGGTGATATTATGCGACATGGTGCGCAACACAACCGCAACAGAGACACAAAAAAGTTCCTGCAGAGAGGATGCCTCCCCGCAGGAATTGTTCTCTCACCATCTGTGCGGGTCGCCGCTGTAGCAGTCTCCGTCGTAGAACACGGTGTTACCGTTGACCTTTATCTCGATCCCGGCACTCCTCACGCCTCCCCATATACTTACGGTGATTTCTCCCGCCTGACCGTCCCATGAATGCCAGAACTCACCGCTGTACGGCCAAGTCGTGCCCCCTGAGATGTCGAACTCGAACCCGAAATCTACATAATCCGTCCGATAGGTAGAACGTATTACTGTCTCCTTTGGTGTACTTCCTCTCCCAGCCGCCGCCAGCCTTGCGCGCATAGAATTTGCGGTGCTCTGTGGTGAACGCTCCCCTGTCGCTGATGCTGACCTTGATGCCGTCCCACGTCTTCCAGTAATGCTGGCTGTGTCCCGAGCAGTCTCCTATCTTGACCTTCTCCTTGTTGTTCACACGGATTTCTATCGAGGCGTTCAGGCTGGTTCCGCCCGTGTAGATGTAAATATCCTGCACTTTCTCCCTCGCAGAGTCTGAGGCTGACCAGAACACGTCGGAATACGGCTAGGTCGTGCCCCAGAAGATATCGAAGTCGAACCCGAACTCCACATATTCCTTCGAGATGTAAATATCGTGGTCTCCGTCGTCGGTGTTAAACAAGCACTCCCAGCTTCCTCCGGCCTTGCGGGCGTAGAACGCTCTGGATTTGCAGGTGTACAGCCCCGTCTTGTACAGCCTCACACGAATCTCGTCCTTCTTGCTCCAGTCCCGCTGTTTGCCGGCCGGGAGGTTGGTCTCTTTGAAGACTGTCTTGTTGTTCACCTCGATGGCGATGTTGGCATTGCGGACAGCACCGCTAAGATCGATTTTTATGCTGTGCGGGGCTTCGCTGGCAGATTGGGACGCAGTCCAGAACACATCGCTGTACGGGTAGTCAGTCCCGCCAATAATATCGCACTCAAATGCGAACTCGACGTAACGATTCTCGGGGATGTGGTAGGTGTGGTAGTAGTTGTAGAGTTGATTTCCATTGGTGTCCTTGCCATCTTCCTTCTTCTCCTGAGTAACACCATCAGCCAAATATTTTGCATTCCTGTAGCGTTTAGTGCTGTCGTCATTGAACTCTATGACCTTTACCCAGTTGCTGCTTGTGGAAGTGCGTCCGTAAAGTATCGCGCCTTTTACCTTGTACAACTGGGAAGGAGAAAGCTCCATCCTGATGCCTTCCCAGCCGTAACGCGTCTTTTCGCTGCAGTTGGTGTCCTTAAACACCTGAAAGTCGTTGACCTTTATCTTGATGGTCGTGTTTAAGGTAGTTCCGCCAATGTCGATGTCGATTCTCTTAGGCTGAATCCTTGCTGTATCCTTAGCCGTCCAGAAGACTCCGCTGTAGGGATATGTAGTGCCCCATACAACACTGAACTCAAATCCGAACTCCACATACTCTTTCGAGACATCAAGCTCAAAATTCCTGTCGACTATTTTAAATTGGTCTCCAGTTTTTGAGTGCAGTGCTTCCCATTTGCCGCCGTTCTTTCTGGCGTAGAAGGCCACTGCTTCGAAGTAATAGGCAGTCGGGCCGTCAACCTTCACCTTGATTGTGCCGGAGCTGAAACCTCCGCGCCCTTCGTCGTCCTCCGGCACAGTTTCGTCGCCGGACTCCGTGTCTGTCTCGTCGCCGAAGTACGCAGTATCTTCCGAGTCATCAGAAGCGAAATTGTCATCGTGCCCGCCTCCGCATCCTCCTGCAGTTACTGCGCAGAACAGTGCGATAACCAGTAACCGCAACATATATTTCTTCATTGCCGTTTACCTCCGAATGATGAATTATGCCGCGAATGATACACAAGCCCCCGCAACATAACCGCAACAAGGATTTGTGCTATAATTTTTTGCACTCACAGCAGAAGCCGCAAAGGAGCTTGACACACCAGCAATGAATCCTGTATAATCGCACATCGCACATCCACTCCCTTATTGTCTGATTCTTCGTTCCGCAAATCATGAGGATACTCATCACAGATTCAGACCTCCGGGATTTGTCGGAACTAATCGTAATTCTCGCCCGTCTTCTGCCCGACGCAGAGATATTCGCCTCACTCGACGCTGACGACGCGTTAAGCCTCGCACGTACGCACAACCTCACGACGGCATTTTTCGACGCAAGCATCAACATCACCGGAAAATTTCACGAACTCTCCCCGAACACGAACATAATCACGACTCCCAAGCCCTTGACGGTTGAGGGGGTAAACCGTTCGCTTCCGCAGGACAACAGAAGGCTGTACGTTCAGACCTTCGGAGGGTTCAGCGTGTTCCGCCCGGACGGGAAGGCGGTAGAGTTCAGGAGGACGAAGGCGAAGGAGCTTCTTGCACTGCTCGTTGACCGGCGGGGATGCACGGTGTCGGCGCGTGAGGCGTGTGCGGTGCTCTTTGAGGACTCGCCGTACTCGGAGTCGCAGGGGAGCTGCTTCCGGGTTCTGGTGTCCGACCTCATCAGGACGCTTAAGGCTGAGGGGGCAGAAAGCATCATCAGACGGAACAGGAATCTTTTGGCCGTGAACACGTCGGCTTTCGACTGCGACGCGTACCAGTTCCTGAAGGGTGAGCCTGAGGCAATGAGAAGGTACAGAGGGGATTACCTCATGTGCTACAGCTGGGCGGAATACTCTGCGGGAATGTTTCAGTGAATGATAAACTATAGCCATTCACATAAATTTTTCGGAGGACGAATGAATGAATGTACAAGAACTGACCGTTGAGGAGATGGCTGAAGTTTCCGGCGGCTTCGCGGACATTACGAGCATGAAGGTGAAGTGCCCGGTGAACGGCTGCGGTTTTGAGTGCGACAGGTTCGGTGAGCTCAACCGGCACATGAGGGAACAGCACAGCGGAAGGCAGAAGCTATGAACTTGTCGCAGATTCTCTACAGGATACTTATTCAGGGCGGCTCGTACCTGACGATCCTTAAGGGGCTTCGTGCTACCGTCGAAATCTCGCTGTACTCGCTCGTGTTCGGGACACTGCTCGGGGCTGTCGTGTGCGCGCTGAGGATGTCGCACGTGAAGCTGCTCAGATTCTTGGCCGGAATGTACATCGTGATTCTGCGGGGCTCGCCGGTGCTGATGCTGCTGATGCTGATGTATTACGGAGTGTTTGCGCGGAGCTCCCTCGAGGCACAGACAATCGCCGTTATCACCTTCTCGATGAACACGGCCGCACATGTCGCGGAACTCCTCAGAGCCTCAATCAGCGCGACGGACTCCGGCCAAGTCGAAGCGGCAAGAACGCTGGGGTTCAGTGCGTGGCAGGCCTTCAGGCTCGTAACGTTGCCGCAGGTCGTGCGCATCGCAAAACCCGTCTACCAGTCCGCAATCATCAACCTCATACAGTGGACGAGCGTTGTGGGTTACGTCTCAATCACTGACTTGACGCGCGTAATCAACAACACGGCTTCGCGCACGATGCAGCCTATGCCGACGATAATCATCGGGATGCTGATTTATCTTGCGATGGCGTATATCGTTCACGGGCTGTTTGCTCTGTCGGAATGGAGGGGACACCATGAGTCTTATTGAGGTTAAGGGGCTGTGCAAGTCCTTCGGGAAGCTGGAGGTTCTGCGTGATGTGAATCTCTCTGTTGAGGAAGGCGAGCGCATCGCGATAATCGGCGGCTCAGGGTGCGGAAAGAGCGTGTTTCTCCGTTCGCTTGAGCTTCTCGAAGTGCCGGACAAGGGACAGATATTCATTGACGGTCAGGAAATCACGGCAAAGGGAGCGGACGTGAACAGGATACGGCGTTCTATGGGAATGGTGTACCAGAAATTCTATCTGTTCTCGCACATGGACGTGATGGACAATCTATGCCTTGCGCCCGTGAAGCTCGCAGGTGTTCCGCGCAAAGACGCAGAGTTTCAGGCTATGGAGTGGCTCGCGAAAGTCGGCCTGACCTCAAAGGCTCACGCGATGCCAGCGAATCTTTCCGGCGGACAACAGCAACGAATCGCAATCTGCCGGAGCCTCATGATGAAGCCGAAAGTTCTTCTGTTCGACGAACCGACGAGCGCACTTGACCCTACGATGGTCGGCGAGGTTCTGGCGATGATTCGGATGCTGACGAAGCACAGCATGACGATGCTCATCGTAACCCACGAGATGAATTTTGCCCGCGAGGTCTCTGACAGAGTGCTATTCTTTGCCGACAAAGGGATTTACGAGCAGGGGACACCGGCAGAGATTTTCGACGCACCGAAACGTGAGAAGACAATAGCCTTCATACGGAAGCTGAAGTATTTTGCGTACGAGGTGAGGGAGAGAGATTTTGACCTAATGGCACTTCACGGAGGGATTCACGATTTCGCGGAGAAGTACGGGCTGAGTTCGAGGCTGACTTACAGGCTGGAGCTGTGCTGTGAGGAGCTGGTTTACGAGATGATTGCGGGGTGCTGTGCCGGTGATGAGGTGAAGATTGACGCGGAAATCTTGTACTCTGAGGCGGACGGCTCGACAGCAATCGTGCTGACGGCGGAGGGCAGGGAGTTCAACCCGTTCGAGCATGAGGACGACGACGTGCACTTGGGCGTGTTGACGCTGAAGAGGACAGCGAAGAACATCAGCTACAGCTTCGCTGGCGGCACGAACAGAATCGAGGTTACGCTGTGAGGCGGGTAGCTGCGGCGGTGTTGGGATTGATGGTGTTTGCGGCTGAGGGCGAAGCTCTGCCGTCAAGGTACGACCTCCGGGAACTTGGCCGGGTTACGCCGGTACGTAATCAGGGAGTGCCCGGACCTTGCTGGGCGTTCGCGGCACTGGGAGCGATGGAGAGCAATTACCTCACGCAGAAACTGGGCAAAGCACCTGACCTGTCGGAACTTCACACGGCCTTCTACACCTACAAGGGCCCGGACAAGAAGCGAACCTTCACTCCTCTGCACAGCTCCGGGACACTGAGCCTCGAGGGCAATGCTTTCCGTGCGGCGGCACTGCTGATGAGGCTCTCAGGCCCGGCGGACGAGAAGACCTTACGCTACCACACCAACCTTACCGACGCGGAAAAGAAGGCACTTGCCAAGAAATCACCTGACAGCTTCAAACTTGCGATGAGGCTTCGTGATGTATACTGCTTGGCCGGAAAACGGACGCTTGACGACACCGCCAAGAAGGAACTCATCATGAAGCACGGAGCAATAGCCGTGAGCATCTACAGCGATCCGTTCAAGTACCGCACGCGCGGAGGGCACTACACGTACTACAACCCCTCGAACGGCAAGAACACTGACCACGAAGTCCTGTTAGCCGGATGGGACGATAATTTCCCCCGCACGAGCTTCAAGCCGCAGCCTTCGCGGGACGGAGCGTGGCTCGTGAAGAACTCGTGGGGTACAATGCGCGGCAGTGAGGACGGGTACTTCTGGATGTCGTACGACCAGCACACATGGGGCGGGACTGCCTTCGTCGTCGAACGCGCTAACCCCCGCCTGAGGCATTACGGCTATGATGATCTGGGGTACTGCTCGGCAATAAATTACTCGTGGGGGGCAAGCATCTTCCGCGTGAGCACGAACCGCGAGACCCTCAAGGAAGCTGCATTCTACGCGCCGTCGGACAATCTGTCCTACGAACTCTATGTGTACGACTTGGGCAGCAAGATTCCGGCCTCGCCAGTCGCAGGGAAACTTGTCTCCAGCACTAAGGGTAGCATCAGGCTCGCGGGGTACTACACGATAACTCTTCCTGAGGCAGTGAGCCTTAGGGGAAGTCAGTACTTCTCTGTGGTGCTGAAGCTGTCGGGAGGGTATATGCCTGTCGAGAACGTGAGGGCGGGGTACTCCGATAACGCGGAAGTGAATGCACGCGAGAGCTATTTTTCTCGGGACGGCGTGATGTGGACTGACGGCGTGAACCTGAAGGCTAATGCCTGCGTGAAGGCGTTTACTGTTGTGCGGTGAAAAAATTTCCCCCCGATGTTCTGGGGGGATGATTGCTGCTGCGGTTACTCTGCGGGAGCTTCAGGAGCCGGTGCGGGGGGTGCAGGAGGTGCGGGCGGAACGTTGCGGTTGAGTTCCTGCTGTTTCCTGAAGGCCTCGATGCGGTCTATCTTCTTGCCGAACATCCAGAGCTCGACTTCCTGCTCTGCCTTCTTGAGCTGGCCGAAAATCTCGACAGCCTTTGCCCTGTCGATGGGCTGTGCTGAGAGTGCTGCTTCAAGGTCAATCCTCAGCTTTGCGGCCTCGACTGCCTTAGCTTTCACGTCTTCGGGCATGTCAGGAGCGAGCATCATTCCTCTGCGTCCTACGCAATGCCTGCCTCTGCCCTCGAACGGTGCTTCCCTTCCCGCCGCGAACTGCTGACGCTGGCCGGGCTGTCCCTGCTGGGGCTGTCCTTGCTGGGGCTGCTGCCACTGCTGAGCCTGAGGCGGAAGCCTGCGGGAATTGTCTCGTCCCTGACCTTTCGGCTGGGCAAACGCTGCTCCGGCAACGCACACTACACACACTACTGCTACGACTGCTAATACCTTCTTCATTACTGTATACCTCCTGTTGGTTTATCTGCTGTTATCTGCTTGGGGGCATCGGCGGCCTCTGCCCGTTGAAATCCTGCGGTGCTCTCCTGTCTCCCGAGTTCGGAGGCGGAGGCGGCATCCTTCTGTCTCTGCTCGCTGGCGGTCTCTGTCCGTTCGGCGGAGGGGGCATCCTGCGGTCTCTGCTCATCTCCGGCGGAGGCGGCATACGTCTGTCCTGCGAAACCAGAGGCGGCTTCCTGTCGTCCGGCCTTGCGGGCGGCTTCGCGGCGGCTAATGCTGTCCCGGAAACTGCCAGCACTCCAGCTGCTGCAAGCACCGCTATAACTTTACCCTTCATGTTCACGTTCTCCTTTCTGTCTTACCTGTGTGGCGGAGGGGGCGGCATGTGTCCTCTTCCGTGCGGTTCTCCGTGATGCGGAGGCGGGGGCATGTGGCCTCTTGGTCCGTAACCGTACTGCGGAGGCGGAGGCCTGTGGTCTCCCGGTCCGTAGCCGTACTGCGGGGGAGGCGGTCTGTGGTCTCCCGGCCCGTAACCTTGCGGAGGAGGCGGGGGCATGTCTCTGCCTCTGTCTTCGGGGGGTCTCCTGAATGCTACCTCCACGCTCTCTAACTCTATTCCTCCTGCATGAGCCGGAAGAGTTCCGTACATTACGCTTCCTACTGCGATTGCCGCTATTGCTATTACGTACTTCTTGGTTTTCGTCATTTCGTTCGACCTCCTTGCTTCAACGCTGATAGAATAATCCCGTTTTGTGAATGCAATGTGAAGTGAAAATGTGATTCTTGTGAAGGAGGATATATTCATGAAGCTGCTTATCGTTGAGGATGAAGCCTCAATCGCCGAAGTCCTCATCGCTTACGCAAAGCACGACGGCTTTGAGACTGCTTATGCTTCCGACGGGCTTGCTGCTCTGGAGATTTTCGCCCATGATGATATTGACCTCGTGATTCTTGACCTCATGCTACCCAAACTCTCGGGCGAGGAAGTCTGCAGGAGAATCCGCGAGAAGTCCTCAGTGCCGATCATCATGCTCACGGCCAAGACCAGCGAGTCCGACGTTGTTGAGGGGCTCGACTTGGGGGCTAATGACTACGTCGCAAAACCATTCAGCACACGAGTACTGATGGCACGTGTCAGGGCACAGCTCCGGCCAAGAGAAACGCGCGACAACATCGCCTCAGGAGTCTGCGCTGGCGGAAGGATAGAGATTGACCCGGAACGCGTCGAACTACGCAAAGACGGCGTACCTGTCCCAGTAACTAAGAGCGAGTTCCTTATCTTCTCGACGCTGGCTTCACGGCCTATCCGCACGTGGTCGCGCGAAGAGATAATAAGATCCGCGCTCGGTGATGACTATGACGGCTTCGACAGAACCATAGACACCTACATCAAGAACCTCCGCAAGAAGCTGGCAGAGCCCGGCCACGAAAACGGCTGGATAAAGACGATTTACGGCTTCGGCTACAGGTTCGACGATGATAAATAGATCCTTGCGCGCACACTTCTTAGGGCTGTACGTCATGCTTGCTGTGCTCTCGGGGATAGTTGTTCCGGCGTTAAGCGTGATGCTCAGCGTCCACACGTTCAGGCTGTACCAGATAAACCGGCGGCAGGCTGACCTCGAGAACTTAGGCGACTCGCTCTCTGCTCTGTATGCTGAAGAAGGCGGAGTCTGGAAGCGCAGGAGGGTGATGGACATTCTGCGTCCTGCTCCGCAGTGGGCGGGGATGACGATAACGCTGATTGACGGCAGGAACAGCGAGGTGTTCACGCTTCGCCCGATGATGCAGAACAATCACGGCGGGAGACGCTCGACACCTCCTGCTCCTGAACCTACAGCGTCAGAGACCGAACGCATCACCATCACGCTCCCGAAAAACATCGGCAGGCTGGAGATTGAGCGTCAGCTTCCGACGGGACGCTATGAGCAGTCGTTCATCTCCTACCTCACGCGCTACAACCTGTGCGGTGCGTTAATCATGATTGCCGCCGCGTGTACTCTGGGCTGGTTCGTTGCGGGAAGGCTGAGCCGTCCTGTGATACGTGCAATCGAGCGCACGAAGAGCATTGCGCGCGGGGAATACGGCGCGGACGAGCCGGAACACAGCATCGGCATCAGGGAGCTTGACGCACTCACTCGTGGTGTCGAGGACTTAGGGAGGTCTCTTGCGGGTCAGGAGAAGCTGAGACGACGGCTGATGGTTGACGTTGCCCACGAGCTGAGGACTCCGCTGACGGTTACGAGGACGCAGATTGAGGCCATCACGGACGGAATACTCGAGCCCACGCCCGAGAGATTAACCCTGTGCGTGAACGAGATGCAGAGGCTGGCTGACCTCATCGGGAATATCGACGTGCTGACGAGGCTTGAGGGGGAAACTCTCACGATTCACACGGAGAGCACGGACATGAAGAAGTTTCTTGAGCCGGTGATGGAGTCTTTCAGGCCGCTGTTCGGCAAGGCAGGGATAGAGCTTTCGGCAGAGCTTGAGGGCGAGTGCACTTGCGAGGTTGACCGTGAGAAGTTCCGGCACGTAATCGACAACCTCCTGAGCAACGCACTGCGCTACACTGACGAAGGCGGAAAGGTCAGCGTGAAGCTCCGGCGCGGGGGTGAGAACGTAATCATCTCAGTGAAGGATACGGGCATCGGCATAGCGGAGAAAGACCTGCCCAACATCTTCGAGCGTTTCTACAGGGCGGACGAGTCGAGGACGCGCGTTACGGGAGGCAGCGGCGTGGGGCTGGCAATCGTGAAGGCGGCGGTTGAGGCGCACGGCGGGAAGATAAGCGTTGAGAGCACTAAGGGAGAAGGGAGCTGCTTCACTATCACGCTCAAACAAGCCTAAAAGCTCATAAGGATTAAGGCGGTGCGTGATATACTTCAACAACTTATCATCACAATCAAGGAGTGTACGTGTCAGGTGAAAATGTCTGTACCTGTTTTGAGAATAGGGAAATACCAGCCTCGTTATCCTCTTATTCAGGGCGGGATGGGAGTCGATATATCCGGCCCTAACTTGGCGGGGCATGTTGCGAAGTGCGGAGCGATAGGCACAATAGCCAGCGTAGGTATTGCGCACAATTCTCCTCTGTTCTCTGTCGAGGCGCACAATTATTTTGACGTAAACGAGATAGTTATCAGGGAAGCTGTCGCGAAGGCGAAGAGCATTGCAGGCCCTGAAGGGATAATCGCGGTGAACTGCATGGTGGCTCTGACGGACTATGACAGGCAGGTGCGTTCGTCGGCTGAAGGAGGGGCGAACATAATCATCTCTGGTGCGGGACTGCCCTTGAGACTGCCGGACTACACGAAGGATTTTCCTGATGTCGCGCTTGTGCCGATAGTGAGTTCTGCGAAGGCCGCGAGCCTCATCACCCGGCACTGGGAGAAAAAGTATCACCGTGTGCCTGATGCGTTCGTCGTGGAAGAGCCTGCGACTGCGGGCGGGCATCTGGGAGCAATGACAATCGAGCAGGTTTACGACCCTGCGCTGCGTCTGGAGAACGCTGTTCCCGACGTGGTGAGGTATGTTGCCGAAGAGATGAAGAGCGACATTCCCGTGATAGCCGCCGGAGGAATCTGGGACAGGTCGGATCTCGAGAGAGTCTTTGCGCTCGGAGCTAAGGGCGTGCAGATGGGGACGCGTTTTGCGTGTACGGTCGAGGGCGATGCGTCGGACAGGTTCAAACAGGCGTACATCGACGCGAAGGAAGAGGACGTAGTTCTGATTCACAGCCCAGCAGGACTGCCGGGAAGGGCGATAAAGAATCCGTTTGTGGCCAAGTACCTTGAAGGCGAGGTTGAGAGCAAGCCATGTTTCGCGAACTGCCTGACGCACTGCCGGTACAGGAAGACAAGGGAGACGTTCTGCATTGCGGCGGCACTTGTTGACGCGCAGGTCGGGAACTGGGAGACGGGGCTGTTCTTCTGCGGGAGCAACGTCGTGAAGGTGAACAAGGTCGAACGTGTTGCGGACATTATTGCCGAGCTGTTCGAGTAAGCGGGAAAAAATTATCCCCCTGCCTCTGAGTGAGACGGGGGGATTTGTTGTTAAGACGTTATGATTGTTTCCGTGCGGCCAGCAAGAGCACCAGCACAGCAAAGCCCGCGAGGTTTAACGTTGAAGTACAGCCGCCGCTGCCGCCGCTTGACCCGGTTTCGAGTGGGCTGGGCTTGGCGAGGTAGAGGCTGAAAGGTTGTCCTTCCTTGAGGAAGCCGTCCATGAGTAACTCGCGCGATTCGAAGGAAGTAATCTTGTCGCCTGTCATGTTGAGTATTTCCCATGCGTTTAACAGCTCGCTTACGATTGGCGCGCTGGCATCGTCATCAGATTCGTTGAGGCCGTAGAACTTGTAGTCGCTGATGTTTTTGTCCTTAAGCAGTCCGTACAGTTCATCATCGAACTTAATCTTGAACACGTACCATCCTTCTTGGTCGACAGAAAGAGTGTTGAGCTTGCCGACTAGTTCGCTGCCGTCGTTCTTGACGTATTCGAGCATGGTCTGTGTGGGCTCCTGCTGGGGCGTGATGTTTGCGGAGGTGAGAATGTTGAGCCGGGACACGTCGACATTAACGGCTTGGGCTGCCTTCTCGAGTATGTCCGGCGCGAGTTCAACGGGCTGGATTGTGCCGGGCGGGAGCTGTGATGTTGTGGGCTGGTCGTAACTAACAGGGTCGGGCGTTGTGGAGCCGCTACCTGCTTCAGGATACTGGGGCGGCCAAGTGTTGCCAGACAAATTTACTTTTGAATCTGAGACTCCTATTATTCCGCCTTTCCAGCTTGCCTGCCCCTCGAGTACAGCATGAGACGTACAATTTGTGATTGAACTTGTACTAAAAACTGCAGTACCCATACCGGCAATACCACCGATATACCCGGGATACATGTTCTGAGTACTCTGCTGAACATTACAGTTTATGATTACTCCTTCAGAAGTTGTGCAGTTCTCTATATGCCCATCAGCCAACAGAGCCACGATTCCTCCTGCATTTGCGCTTGTCTCTCCTGAAACATTAATTTTTCCGCTGAATGTGCAATTCTTCACAACAGCTTTGTTTTCAGAAGAAGCGAAAGCTGACGGCGTAATGTGACCTACTATGCCGCCTACCGCATCCCTTCCCTCAACAGTCCCAGTGAAGCTGCAGTTTTCTATAGTGCCGCTCTGCAAGGCTAAGACAATTCCTGCTGCTTGCGACGAATCTTCATCGCGAACACTGCCTGTAACCTTGAGATTCCTTATAGCAACGTTATCAGTGCTTACAACTGCAAATATAGCGGCTGTGCTGCCTATACTTTGAGTATGCGTAATATTTACTTTCACCGTGTGATTCTGTCCGTCAAGGTGGCCGTAAAAGGAAGTGGCATCGTTCATGTCAGATTCTGCCGAAAGGTCTAAATCCACAGTGAGCTTGTAGTACTTGCTACCATCTGAATACCTGTCAGAGCGCACACTAGATCTCTCCCTCATCAGCATAAAGTCTTCAACGGAGTCAATCACATACGCCGTCTCCCAACTGTCCCCATCATTGCCTTCGTCGTAGTACGCCGCAAAAGCAGGAACGCACCACAACACCCCGAGCGCAATCACGCCCAGCAACACCGCAAAACCTTTCCTCATAACTACCTACCTCCTGTGTGAATACAATAAATGCACCAAGCCCACAGCATTCCACAAACGCCCTCGAACTCAGCGCATAACCCTAAATAAGCACACAACTACTGATTACCTTTGCCCTGCACTGTGTTATAATTTACGCAGGATAAGGTAAGTGGCACACAACCACAAAAGTCATGTGCTTAATGGTATTTTCGCAAATGTAATTATAGCACAAAAAAGCCTTGTCCTAGTTTTTTGTGTATACGAATCTTCCGTCCCAGTTACTCGGAATTTCTCTGCTCCACCGCAGAACGTACCGCCCGACTCGTGAAGCCCCTGCTCATTAACCGTGAAGTTATCTTCCTCTCCTCAACTCCTGAAGCCCGCCACGACTCCGCAAGCTCCCGCGCCCTCTCTCCTTCGTCCTCTACCTCGTCAAGTGCATCGTCAATGTCCGCCCGTGAGACTCCCCGTGCAGAAAGTTCGTGCGCAATCTTCAGGTTTCCCCACTGCAGATGCCCGTCCGCAAACAGCCTCGCAAACGCTTCATCGTCCACCAGCCCCATGCTCTCCGCCTCAGCCATCAGCGCGTCAACCGCCTCAGCAGGTGCGTGTGCCCTCTCCAGAAACCCCAGAGCCTGCCGCCGCGTACTTGGCCGCCGTAGAAGCGTGCTGAACAGCCCTTCCCTCAGTTCCTCGAACGTCATGATGTCGCCGCCAGTTCCAGAACCCCGCCGAGCCGTCGCAGTATCTCCCGCTTAAGCAGTGGTTCAGAGTTTAACTCGGGGTCTTCATCGAGGAGAGACTGTGCTTCCTTGCGCGCGAGCGTCAGAATCTTCTCGTCCCTCACAAGGTCAGCCACACGGAAATCTGTAACCCCGTGCTGTCTCGTCCCGCAGATCTCTCCCGCACCTCTCTGCCGCAAGTCCATTTCCGCAAGCTCGAAGCCGTCCGTCGTCGAAACCATCGCTTCAACCCTCGCACGTCCCTCGTCCGTAATGTCCGTGTTCTCGAGCAGTACGCACGTGCTCGCCGCCTCCCCTCTTCCTACGCGCCCCCTCAGCTGGTGAAGCTGCGCAAGCCCGAACTGTCCCGCGTCCTCAATCACTATCATTGTTGCGTTCGGGACATCTACGCCGACTTCAATCACCACCGTAGCGACGAGCACATCTATATTCCCGGCGGAAAAGTCATTCATGATTTCTGCCTTCTCGTTTACGGGCAGACGGCCGTGAATTGCCGCTATCCTCATTTCCGGCAAGAGGCTTCGCAGACGTTCGCAAGTATCGTTCACAGAGGCAAGGTCTCTTTCTCCCTCGTCGATAAGAGGGCAGACCCAGTACACCTGCTCTCCGCGCGAAACATGCTCACGAATCATCTTCGGGACTTTGCGGAACTCCGCAGGACTGAGAGAGATTGTGCGTATCTTCTGCCGTCCCGGAGGAAGCTCGTTAAGCACAGAGACTCCTAAGTCGCCGTAAACTGACAGGATTAACGTTCGCGGGATTGGTGTTGCGGTCATTGCCAGAACGTGGGGAGCTTTGCCCTTCGAGATTAACGCCCCGCGCTGAAGGACTCCGAACCTGTGCTGTTCGTCGACGATAACCAGCGCGAGGTTCAGGAAGTCGACATCCTCAGAGAAGACCGCGTGAGTGCCCACAACTATATTCACGTTCCCGCAGTAAATCTCGTCGAGTAGTCTTTTGCGCTCGGAGGCTCTCAGGCTTCCGGTCAAGAGCGCGACTTTCAGGCCTAAGGGTTCGAGGAGCTTCGAGAGCTTGAGGTAGTGCTGTGTTGCGAGAATCTCAGTAGGTGCCATGAATGCCGCCTGTGCACCCGAATCACACGCCGCAAGCATCGCAATCACCGCAACAATCGTTTTCCCCGAGCCCACGTCGCCTTGAAGCAGCCTGTTCATCGGGCGTGGCTTCTCCATGTCGTCGAGAATCTCTGTGCCCGCTATCCTCTGTGCATCCGTCAGCGCAAACGGCAGGTTGTCCATGAACGCCTTGAACTTTTCACCGGCAGTGAGGGGCTGTGCCTGCGACTGTCCTTCCTCAGAGTTCCGGCGCATTATCACTCCAGCCTGCAGAAGGTAGAACTCGTCGAATGATAACCTGTTGCGCGCCTTCACGAATGACATTTCATCGTCGGGGCGGTGTATCTTCATCACGGCATCACGGAGGCTCATCATTCCGTAACGCTTCAAGACTCTCTGAGGCAGAAACTCTTTCAGGCAGTCTTCAGAGTACAGATCCAGTGCAAGGTCAACGAATTTCTTGATTGCCCTCTGCGTGAGGTCTGCAGTGCCGGGATAGATGGGAAAGATTTTGCCGATGAGCGAGGGTACTGCTCCTCTCTTGAGAATCTCGAACTCAGGGTGAGTGAAGTGAGGCACTATGTATTTGTCGCTCAATGTCCCGTAAACAGCAAGCCGCATACCCTTGCGCACAAAGCTGCCTATCTTGTCGGTGAACCACACAACTTCCGCTGTGCCCGTGCTGTCCTCGAGGAGGGCTTCTGTTCTTCCGCCGCCGGTCTGTATGTCGCTGACCGCCGCAACAGCACAGTCCACGCTTCCCGGCACAAGCGAGGCTAAGGGCTTGGGGTTGCGCCTGTCCTCGTAGCGTCGGGGCATGAAGAAGAACATATCCTCGAGCGTGCAGACCCCCAGCCGCGAGAATGCTTCGGCTTTCTTCGGGCCCAGACCCTCAAGGATTGTTACGGGTGAAGTGAGCTGTACGTTACTGCTGTTCTTCGTCAACTGCGGGCGTGCTGTCCTCAGGCATTACGGCGATTTCTTCGGCGGGAAGAGAAGGTTCGGGAACGTCGTCAAAGTCTTCCTGCGCAGTCTCGATTATCTTCCCGAAGTCCAGCAGAAGTGCCACAGTGTCCTTCAGGAACTGCTGCTTCCTCAGGCTCAGGAACTGTATCTCCTTCTGGTACTCGGCGGCTTCCTGCTGAGTGTCGGCGAGAAGTCTGCGGGCTTCCGCACGTGCTGAGGCCAAGATCGCCTGAGCTTCCTCCTCTGCCTGCTGCCTCAACGCGGCTATCTCCTGCTCGAGTGCGGCACGGGTCTGCTCGGCCTTGTCGCGCTTCTCCTTCGAGGCCTGCATGATTTCGGCGGCGGAGATTCTGGCCTCTGAGAGTATGTCCGTCGAGCGTCTCTCTGCCTCGTCGACACGCGCCTGAACCGTCGCATCTGCTTCGGCGATGATTCGGGCGGCTTCAGCCTGAGCTTCGGCGATTATCGCGTCGTGCTCGGACTGCGCTTTGTCCTCCATCTCCTTCGCGGCCTGACGTGCCTGAATCAATGCGTCCTTGATTGCGTCGGTCATCTCTTCCTGCTTCTTGGCGTAGGCTTCGAGCTCTGCGATGCGGGCATCCTTCTCGTCTAGCTGTATCGCGTAGGCCTCGAGGTCATCCGCAATCTGATTCAGAAAGTCCTCCACCTCAGGCACAGAATATCCGCCGAAACGTGCCTTCTTAAAGACTTTTACCTCAACGTCTTTCGCAGTCAGGAGATCGCTCATTCGATGTCGCTCCCTTCCGGCCAGGTCTCGTACATGTCGGCTCTGGGAGTAAGGAGGTACTGAGCGGGCTCGATGAAGTTCACCTTTCCGCCCCGAGAGAACGCTATCCCTCCCATGAAGGTGATGAAGTCCTTGCCGCTCTCCTCAAACTCGCGCTGGTCAAATTCGTTGAGGTCTATCAGAATCATTGCGCCCTCGTTGAAGGCATCGCGAAGACGGAGCTTGTCCGCGTCGGACGCTACTCCCTTGTAGCGAACGAGCCTGCCGGATGCGCTGGGGTTGCCCTGCGAAGGTGAACGCGTGCTCTTGGCCGGAGATTTTCTGCTGGATGTACGTCTGTCTTCCTGGTAGCTTTCGTCGTCGTCGTAATCGTCGTCATCACTCTCGAACCCGAAAAACTTCATTATGTTCAAGAATAACCGCCTCCCTAGTGAAAATTATTGTCTCTATGGATGGGATAAATATATCATGAAATCACTAATATTGCTTAGTGCTTGGTGTAATCTCTCTCGCCGAACAGCAGAGTACCGATCCGCACCATCGTGCTGCCCTCAGCTATTGCCGCCTCAAAGTCCCCGCTCATTCCCATTGAGAGCACCGGCAAGGCGAGTCCCGTTGATGCTCTGGCCTTCTCCGCGAGCTCGCGAAGTTCTGCGAACGCACAGCGAATCTCCCTCTCGGTGTCGGTTATCGGCCCTACGGTCATAAGTCCGTCAAGCCTGAGGTTCGGTAGGGTTATCACTTTGTCCGCAAGCCGCAAAAAACCTTCTGGCTCAACTCCCGACTTGCTGGCCTCACCCGACGTGTTCACCTCAATAAGCACGGGCATGACCTTGTGAAGTTCTCCGGCTATCCTGTCGACACGTTCAGCGAGCTCGATGCTGTCGATGCTGTCGATGCTGTCGAAGAGCTCGACTGCTTTGCGCGCTTTGTTCGCCTGAAGATGCCCGATAAGCCGCCACTGAAGACGCGAAGCCCCGTAAACCTTCCTCTTGGCCTCCGCCTCCTGAACTCTGTTCTCGCCGAAAAAGTCCACGCACGAGAAATTTTCTGCCTCATGCATCTCCTCGACAGTGCGGGTCTTGCTCACCGCAACAAAGCTGACCTTGTCCGTCCGTCCCGCTTTCGATGCTGCTTCAAGTATCCTGCCGTAAATTTCGTCTGCATTCATCAATCTATCACCATATCCTGAATTTATCGTCCCCAAGATTCTGGCTCAGGCTGTCGGCATTCAGTATGAGCTTGCTTCCCGGCTCTATGCCCTTCTCGATGAAGAAATTGTCATCGTCGGAAGGAAATCCCTCCACGACTCTGAGTTCGGGAGTGTTGCCCTGCACGACAAAGACCATGTTCTTGCCGTTCTTGGTTATCACCGCAGTGTCCGGCACCATGACACCCTTCTGCACGTCGGTAATCACGCTCGCAGTGAACGCCCTCGACCTCACAACTTCCGGCGGGAAAAACGGAAGCCGCAGGTACAGCTTGAGCTTCTGCCCTGAAGACTTTTTCGCCACAACTTCAGCCTTCCTGTCCTTGCCGTCAAACTCTGTGCGGACGCGAATCGTGGCATTGGTGGTGCTGCTCAGCGCGCGTTCAAGCGATGGGGTTTTGTCGAGGTAGGCGATGCACCGCAGGATCTGAGGCTGCGGAATGAGCTTGCCGATCGGGTCTCCGCGTGAAAGCCGCGTGCCGTTCTCGATGAGCGACGCATCACTGAACTCCGGGAACGGCGCGAAGTCCGGCCAAAGTTTCGGGTAAACCCAGCTGCCTTCCTGCCCGTCAAGAGCAGGGTAGAAGTATGCCGGGTACGGAGCTTTCACCCCAACGCCGTCGAGTGCCGCGATTATCTCGCCTTTTGCGGCAATGTGCGGGCGCGGTGAAGGGTAGTTGAGTATTCCGTCCTGCGGAGCATAGATGAGCTGTTCGTCCCACAAAAGGATGCCCTCAAGGGGCTGCTCCTCGTTGTAGTTGATGGTTACTGCCTCGATTATCTGCGGGTGCGCCATGCTGTAGTTCTCGAACCACGCGCGGTAGACCTTGTAGCCCATTATACCGATGAGCATTATCACTCCGTACATGGTGAGACGGAGCGGAAGATTGTTGCGCCTCCTGCTCAACGCTTGTCCCTCTCGATCTCCGCAAACGCGTCGTGCCCGTGAATGCTCTCGTAGCTCGTAACGTTTACCCTGTACCACAGGATTCGGTTCTCTGCGTCGAGCCTCACTGCGAGTTCCCGGAGCACGTCCTCAACGAATCGCGGCCTGCTGTAAGCCAGCTCGGTGATGTACTTCTCGTCCTCACGCTTCAGTAGGGTGTAGAGGGGTGCAGAAGCCGAAGCCTCAATCATCTCTATCATCTCCTCAAACCACAACAGCCCCTCGCACCTAACGGAGAGTTCTACGAGTGCGCGCTGGTTGTGTGCTCCGTTGTCGGAAATCTCCTTTGAGCACGGGCACAGGGTCTGGACGTTGAGGCCGAGTGTTATGACCATGTCGAAAGTCTCTGCGTAGCTCGCCTGAAGGGTGATGTCGCACTTGC
Organism: Synergistaceae bacterium; assembly: GCA_017450125.1. Classification (NCBI taxonomy): domain Bacteria; kingdom Thermotogati; phylum Synergistota; class Synergistia; order Synergistales; family Synergistaceae; species Synergistaceae bacterium. The sequence continues at coordinate 89,329 of JAFSWZ010000017.1, forward strand.
TGAAGCTCTCTATGCCGGAGATCGGCGCGTGCTTTCGGAAGTAGTAGGGGAAGGCGAAGGACACGGAGCTTTCTGAGGCGTTGAGCTTCTCGCAGAGTCGGCGGGTGAAGGCTTCGAGGTTCGAGGGGGAAACTCTGCCCCTGTACTCCTCGAGGGTCTCGATGAAGCGGCTCATGTGCGTGCCTCTGTACTCGCGCGGGAGCATTACGCTCATTGAGACGGAAGCAATCGTGCTCTGGGTTCTGTTGTCGTGGTCGAGGGCGGTTATGGGGTAGGAGACGTTCTTCACGCCCACGCGGTCGATCTGGATGCTGCGGGAGTCGCGTTCGTTCTGTACGTCCTTCATGACACGTCAGAAGCCCTCACAGTTACGCAGCTCGAAGCAGTCTCCCACACGCTGACTTCATACAGCCCGCAGTTCTCCCGCTTCACGCTCTCCGCAAGTTCCCGCCACACCCACACGGCTATATTCTCCGCGCTCGGCTGGGGAAGAATGTCGTTGATATACGCGTGGTCAAGACGCGAGAGCACCTTCTCCTTCACGATCTGCTTCAGCTCTATGAAGTCCATAATCATCCCTTCAGCGTCGGGCTGTCCCTCAAGAGTTACCCTCAGCCTGTATGTGTGCCCGTGAAGACGCTCGCACTTCCCGTGATAGTGCACGAGGTTGTGTGCCGCGTCAAACGTGAAATCCTTGCTGAGTAACATTTACGGCCTCCATCTCTTGTGAAGCCAGAACCACAGCTCCGGCCTCTTCCGTATGAATCTCTCTATCGCCAAGTTGCACTCAAGAACTATCGCTCTCATCCGCTCGTCGTGATTTAGTTTCGCGTCCGGCATCTTCACCGGCTCGAAGAACTCTACCTCGTGCGAGAACGGAGCATCACGGTAAATGCACACCGGCACTATCGGTACTCCCGACAGCATTGCCATCACCGCAGGGCCAGGCATGTTTGTCGCGTCCTTGCCCATGAACGGAACCGTCACCTGTCCTATTCCGGCAATGTCGTTCAGCAGGGCAATGTGCGCGCCGCCTTTCAGGAGATGCGCAAACTTCATCACTGATGATTCTTTGGGGATGAAGTCAACCATGAACCGCCGCCTCATCTCCTCGATGTAGCGCGAAATGTCCGGGTCATGCTGTTCCTGCGAGATTATCGAGAGCTTGTGCCCGTGCTGGAGTGCGTATTGTGCGTACCACGCAGAAAGAAGCTCCCAGTTCCCGAAATGCCCGGACAAAAAGATTGCTCCCTTCTTGCGGGCTATGAGGTCATCGGCAATCTCCTGATTGTGCACTTTCTTCACCCACTCGAACGCCTGCGACGGGTCGCGCTGGAGAACCAGAAGCTCCGTAACCGTCCACGCTATGTTCTCGTAGACTTGGCCGCGAATGTCCTTCCGCCACTGCGCCGGACTGTCGGGGTAACCTATCTTGAGGTTGTCGTCAATAACTTTCGCGCGCGGGTGAATCAGCTTCAGCAGGCCGGAGAAGAAGGAAGCAGTAATTTTCCCGCGCAGTCCCGTAGACGCGAAGGCCTCAAACAGCTTCAGTGCTCTGACTGCGGCCTTGCTCATTGCGCAATAACCTTCCTGTATAACGTTATCAGCGAGTCCGTGCACCTCTCGTGCGAACGCCGGGACTTCAGGAAGTGCCGTGCAGACATCGCTACGTGCCGTCCTCTTTCGCCGAGCCCCTGACGTATGATTTTAGGGAGGTCGTCTTCTCCGTTCATCACAAAATATCCGTCCGGGCCAAGTATCTCTTCGAGGTAGCCGCTCTTTTCCGACGCAATCGCAAGCCCCCTCATCGTGAGGATTCCTGCTCTCATTGCTTCGCGCGGGCCGGTGTGGTTGGTGATGTATACCCCGCTCAACGCCTCAGGCCTGAGAATCTGCTGTCCTATGTCGAGAACCTCATAGTCTCCCTCAGGGACTTTCCGCCCGTCCCGCACAAACACCGCACGTTTGCCCTCACCGCCGGAAGTGCTAAGCGGGTCGAACACCGGGAAGATTACCGACTCGCCGGTCTTCGCGCCCTCGCTGAAGAACCGCGAAGGCCACCCGCCCCATTTGTCGCCGTCAAGCAGTGTGTGAACAGTCCGCGAGTGAAGCCGCACTATCCTCCACCAGAAAGGTGCTCTCCCGAACAAGTGCCAGATTTCTTTGCGCGCAAAAATATTCTTCACGCGTTCGGTAAGGGGCTTGAAGGAGGAGTCTTTTGCGCTGATTACGTTAAGGTCTATATCCTTCGAATGACTGCGCAGAGCCGCCGCCATGTCCTTGATGACCTGCGCGAGAATGTCGCTAACCGACGACGATATGTACCAGTTGAGGCTATGCATCGCTGAACTCTGCCATCTGGAACTTCTTGCGGCCGATTCTGATGAAGGCGTACTTTCCGCCCACCAGTGCACCGCGCTCGAGGACTGCCTTCTCGTCCGTAATCCTTGCGCCGTTCACGGACACTCCGCCCTGACGTATCGCCCTCTTGGCCTCGCCGTTGGACTCGCACGCGCCGGACGCGGACAGCACCCCGACGACTCCCGCAGGGAACTCCGCACCCTTAATCTCCGTGAATGGAACTTCCTGCATGAGCATCCTGCATGTCTCTTCGCTGACCTGTGAGAAGTCTATCTTAGGGTTGAACAGAATCTCGCTGGCGGTTACGACACTCTTTGCCGTCTCCTCGCCGTGAACTGTCGACGTAACTTCGAGGGCTAACCTCTTCTGTGCAGTGCGCCTTTCGGGAGCTGAGTTGTGCTCTGCCATGATTGATGCGATTTCCTCAACTGGAATGAACGTGTAGAGTTTCAGGAGTTTTTCCACATCCCTATCGTCCGTGTTGAACCAGAACTGGTAGAACTTGTACGGGCTGGTCTTCTCCGGGTCAAGCCAGACTGCTCCGGCCTCTGTCTTCCCGAACTTTGTGCCGCTTGACGTGAGCAGGAGGGGCTGTGTGAGGCCGAAAACCTCATTTCCCGATGTACGGCGTATGTAGTCAGAACCGGCTAACAGGTTGCCCTGCTGGTCGTTGCCTCCCATCTGGAGACGGCATCCGTAATGCTCATTGAGGTACTTGAAGTCCATTGCCTGAAGCAGAACGTACGAAAACTCGGTGTAGCTGATTCCCTTCTCGGGGTCTTCGAGTCGCGAACGTATATATTCACGGGCTATGAGGTTGTTGATGGAGAAATATTTTCCGACATCGTGAAGAACCTCAAGGAATGTCATTTTGCTCAGCCAGTCGTAATTATTGAGGAGAAGTGCGGAGTTTTTCCCGCAGTCGAAATCCAAGAACTTAGCGAGCTGTTTCTTCACGCCCTCTATGTTGTGCATCACGGCTTCAACGGTGATTAGGTTGCGCTCCTTGCTCTTGCCCGACGGGTCGCCGATTAACCCCGTTCCTCCTCCGGCCAGAGCGATGGGACGATGCCCGAGCCTCTGAAGCCATCCCAGTGCCATCAACGGGATCAAGTGCCCGACGTGAAGGCTGTCTGCTGTCGGGTCAAAGCCCACGTAGGCAGTAACCATCTCTTCATTCATGACCTGAGAGAGCCTCTCTTCATTTGTGCACCACTCGAAATATCCGCGTTCCCTCAGAACGTCAAACGCATTCATAGTTTCAGCAAAACTCTCCTATACATAAAATAATCGTGAATGACGGTTATTATATAATACCCGTTAAAAATCAACCCCAATTCATAACGAGGAGCAAGACTGAATGACGAGACGAATAATTTTGTGCACAGTGATATTTATGCTGGTGCTCACATCATCTTCACATGCCGCACAGAACCTCAGAGACCTTTTCTGGGCTCGCAACTGGCCGCTGATGGAGCAGCAGTACAAGTCGCAGAAGGTCAAGACCGCCCGCGACCATGCACTGATGGCAAACGCGTACAGGTTTCAAGAGAGGTGGCAGGAGGCAGTGAGCATCGTTGAGGCACAGAGCAAGAATTTTCCTGCGGGAGTGAAGCCCTATGCTGACATGATGAGGGTTCTTGGTTATGAGAGGCTTGGGCAGACGCAGAAAGCACTCACCATATCAGAGAGCCTCTACAAGAACGCGCCCGCAGACCTGAAGTATTACGTTGCACTTGCGCAGTACCGGCTGTACAACCTCAAGGGAGACACGAGGAACACCATCAACGCCCTGATCCGTATGCTCTCGAACGCCAACACTGACGAGCGCAAAATCTACACACTGAAGCTGTTAGTTCCATTGTCGCGCAAAGCAGAGCACGCGCTGCAGCTCCTTGACCTTCAGGCGGGAAGCAAGGAGGCCGCAGAAGTCCTCTCCGGCATCGGCAAGCCCGGCAACAACATACGGGTTGCTATGGGAGTGTACCAGCACACTGCAGGCAACAATCAGGCAGCTCTTGAGTGGCTGAACGGTGCGACGGGCAGGAAGGCTCAATATTACCGTGCGTGGGCAAATTCGCGGCTCAAGAACAACGACGCGGCACTGAACCTTTGGGGAAGCCTAGCAATCAGCGGGAACAGTTACGCGGGAAGTTCCGTAACGAGAATCGCGAACCTCGCGAAGGACAAAGGCATGAGGGAGAAGAGCATTAACGTCCTCGAACGCATCGCCAGAGAACGGCGGGGCAGTGTTCAGGCACGTGCTCTGCAGGCTCTCGTGAATCTCTACGGCAAGGCCAACACGAAGCGCAGGGACGAGCTCGAGGCGCAGATACTGCGTTCATTCCCGAATACAAATTACGCGCAGAATGTCTTGTGGTCGCGGGCATGGAGGAACATTGACGCAGGGAACTTTGCGGAGGCTGTGAAACTGTTCCGGCAGAGCGATGCTCCGGGTGTCCCCGCGTACAAGAGGGCGCGTATTCTCTACTGGTTAGAGTTCGCGCAGAGGAAGGCAGGACAGACAGGCGAGGCTGATGCGACGCTGGCACTTCTCCGCAGAAAATATCCCCTCACGATTTACGGGCTTATTTCCGGCGCAGAAATACGAATCGTTGACGGGCTTAACCCTGACCTTAACCTAAAGCCGTCGGAACTTGAGGAGTTCGGGTTCATCAACAACGCGTATATTCGCCTCTCACGTCCGAAGGCGAGCACGAGGGAGCTTTACCGCGCAATATACCTTTCACGCTGGCTGGGACTCGAGGACAGTTACCAGGCGGCACGGCAGATAGAGAACCTCATGACTTCACGGCCTGTGCTCTACCGTCAGGACCTCGAGGCACTTTACCCGAGACCCTACAGGGCGACAGTTGAGGCGGCGGCGAAACAGTACGGAACGGAGAGTAATTTTGTGTGGGCGATAATGCGTCAGGAGAGCGCGTTCAAACCCGATGCACGGAGTTACGTCGGAGCGGCGGGGCTGATGCAGTTCATGCCCGCAACGGCCAGAGAGGAAGCCAAACGTGCCGGGCTCTCTACCTACGACCTGTACAACCCTTCCGACAGCATCAGGCTGGGAGCGTCTCACCTTGCGACGCTGGGGAAGAGCTTCGCGCGTCCTGAATACGTCATGGCGGCATACAACGCAGGCTCAGGCAATGCCCGCAAGTGGCTGAAGGACGGAGGAGACAGGCTGGACCTTGCGCACTTCATCGAACGTGTAACTTTCACGGAGACGAACGGCTACGTCCAGAGGGTCAGCGCGAACCTCGAGATATACCGTCGGCTGTACAATGTCAGAAAGTAGAGCAGTGCCCTTCAGGCTCTCGGATTACGTTCTGAGGGAAGCATTCACTACTGCCGGAACGCGTCAGGGCTGGCTTGATGCACCGAAGATTATTGCTGCGTTTTCAGGCGGAGGCGATTCGTCGGCTCTGCTGTGGATGTGCGCAAAGTTTTTCGGTGGGAAGGTTGTTGCCCTGCACGTTAATCACGGCATCAGGGGCGCGGAATCAGACGCGGACGAGGAATTTTCCCGTGAGTTCGCGGAGAGACTCGGTGCTGAGTTCGTGAGCGTGAGGGTTGACGTTCCGGCATCGAGGCTGAAGGGCGAGTCCTTAGAGGCGGCGGCACGTCGGCTTAGGCGTGAAGCTCTGTGCAACGCGGCCAAGAGAACGAACATCAGCACAGTTCTTCTCGGACACAACAGGGATGACCTCGCAGAAACAGTACTCTTCAACCTTCTTCGCGGGACGGGAATACGCGGGGCGGTCGGCATCACTGAGATGACGGAGACAGACGGCGTGAAGTTCTGTCGTCCTCTGCTGGGGATGCGGAGAGAGTTTCTGCGTGAGGTTCTCAGAGCCAGAGGGCTGGAATGGCGTGAAGACAGCACCAACAGCGACGACAATTACACCCGTAACTACATACGCAACACACTTATTCCGACGATTGCGGAACACATAAACTCTTCAGCGGTAGAACACCTCGCACAGTTCGGGGAGGACATGAGGCAGGTACGCGAAGCTGAGGACGAACGAAGCCGTGAGCTCTTTGCGGCAACAAGCGCAGATGCTTCGTCTCTGGACTGGCGGAAGCTTAGGGAGATGGACGCGGATAGTGTAGCTCTGGTTATTCGCGAGGCAGGGAGACGGCGAGGGCTAAGGACGTTATCACGCGCTGTGTGCACGGAACTTGCTGGGCTCATCCTCAAAGGAGAAGGTTTCGTGTTCCAGTGGTGCGGAGAAGTAACGATACAGGGCAGGAAAGGCAGAATAACGATACATGACGATAGAGGAACTAACAGCGCAGTTTGAGGAGGTACGCCGGCTTCTTGAGCACAAGGCCGAAGAATTGCGCTTGCAGGAACACTTGAAGGACATTGACGCGAAACGCACGGACTGGGAGCGGAAAACCTCGCTGTTCGTGCCCTCGCGCCAGAGGCTGGAACGCGGAGGCAGAGCCCTTGAGCTCGGAGAAGCCTACGAGGCCATCAAGGACATGCGCGTTCAGCGGGACAGGGCAAAAGTACGTCAGGCCGCCTTACGCGACGACATGGCAGAAGCCCGCACAGCACTGCACAACGCAGAAGAAGCCCTCGCACTCATCGAGGCAGAGTTCCGCGAGAAACTCTCCGAGCAGACGAAGTTAGCCGGAACAGCACAGAGGGTCAAGGCACTCGACGAACAGACTGCTGACCGTCAGGAAGCAGCTATTCAGGCGCGCAAAGACTTTGAGGAAGCAGAACAGAGGCTCAAGGAGTGTTCAGCACGCGCGGACGCGGAACAGAAAGCTCTCGAGAAGATAGAAGTTGCTCTGCGTGAGGCACGGAAATTCCTGCAGGTTCATGCGGTTGACGAGAAGCTCGGCACTGGCCTTGCGGGAATACAGAAATGTTTTGCCATGTACGAGCAGGCAGAGGAGAAACGTGCTGCACTGAAAGACGCGTGGGCAAAAGCACTGCAGAAGAAGCAGGCCGCTCAAGGAGTCCTCAACGACAGGACGGCGATGCTGGCGGAAGTGAATCACCGCTACACCGTCATCGAGAAGGGCTACACGAGGGCGCGGGCATTCTACGAGAGCACGTTGAAGGGCAAGAGCATAACCGAGTGGCGGGAAATCTGCGAGCGCAGCATCAAACGTCTTGCGGAACTCGACGAACTCTACCGAAAGTATCAGGAGCTCCGGGACCTAGAGGCGAAGCTCAAGAACCTGCAGGACACGAAGCTGCGTATTCAGCAGGAGACACGAAGCCTGAACATCCGTGATGTCGAACAGTCGGGAAAGATTCAGGAGATGCAGGAGGAAGTGGCCAAGCTGGAGAAACGCGTCGCACTCCTTCACAGGATAGAGGACTTAGACGCTGTAAGAGAGCTTCTGCAGGACGGAGCACCCTGCCCGTTGTGCGGCTCAATGACTCACCCCTACACTTCGGGAGCACTTGTTCCTGACCCTGAGGAAGTCCGCAGCAACCTTCAGGAGGCACAGAGGGAGCTCGACGAACTTCGCGACGAGATAACTACGCGCCAGAGCAGGACAGGCCGCCTCAACGACGAAGTAGCGTCAATCATGAAGGACGAGGCAGACCTCCGCACGAAGATCAACGAGCTCAACGCAGACATCTCATCGCGTGTATCACTTCTTGGTCTGAGCATGTCGACGGGAATATCACCCTTCGAGGAGATTGACCGCGCGAGGCAGAAGACCAGAGACTCATTGCAGCTTGCCCGCAACGCCGCAGACACTGCCGAAGCCGCAGAACGCGACATGAGAGCCGCCGCCGACGAACTCGACAAGATTCGCGAAACACGCTCGGAGGTTGCGAAGTTTCACCAGGACGCGCTGTTTGCCCTGCAGTCGGAGAAGTCCGGCGAGGAACAGCTCAGCGGAGAGTGCAAGACGCAGGAAGAGATAGTGCACAGCCTGAAACGCGAGCTGCTGGCACAGATACTTCCTTACGGCTACAAGGCACTTCCCGACAAGAACCCCGCATCAATCGTTGAGGCACTGACCCAAAGGCTGGAGGCGTGGCAGGACGGCGCAAAGAGGTGCGACGAGCTTGAACGCGAGCTCTCCGTAGCCCGAACGAAGATGAACGCCCTCAAGAAGGAGCGCGAGAACCTCCGGCAGAGGCGCGAGGAACTTGCCTCACGCTTGAAGGCAGTCGAGGCAGAACGGGACAGCGTGAAACAGCAGAGAATCATCCTGTTTGAGGCACGGAGTCCTGATGCAGAGCAGGAGAGGATGTCGAAGGCCGTCGAGGCACTCAGGGCACAGCTCGCGGAACGCCGGGAGACCCGCAACGAGAAGGCGGCGGTTCTGGACAGGATACAGACTGACGTTCACACGCTCGAAACGGAGATGGCGCGCGGGCGAGAGGAACTGCAGAAACACGAGATAGACTTCAGCAAGAAGCTGCTGGCACTGGGCTTCAGGAACGAGGACGATTACGCGGCGGCACTGCTTACCCCCGACGAACGCAGAGACCTTCAGGCCAAGTCGAGGGAGCTTGCACAGGCGGACTTTGACCTTACGGCGGAACGTGAGAACACGCGCGCTGAAATTCTGCGTCTTCAGGCTGAGGCTCTCAGCACCGACACGCTCGAACTCACTGCACGGCTCAAGATGTTGAAGGCGGCCTACGACGAAGCCAGAACTCACGCCGTCAACGACACTGCGGATGCTTCATTGAGGGAGAAGCTCTCTGATGAGATTATTCCCGAACTAAAAGAATTAATGCTAACATGTGGACTTGAGGAGGTATTCTGACATGAAGGATGCAAACATTAAGGATGTAATATGGAGTGAATTGCGATTCTTTCAGGAAAAGCTGTCTGAACTCAGCGTGAGCAAGACTATCGCTCTTGGATCCGGCTTATGCGTGTCGGTTGGGTCGTACTCCGAGAACTGGGTATATTTACCAGAGCCGGTCGATTCAGAAGACTACGTGTCTGATGCTGTGATGTTCTTCGACACGCTCGGTGAAACGTTCGTGTGGCCTCTGTACGAAGGGAGCGGTGAAGTTCTGGAGAGGGGAGGCGTGAATTACGTCGGGGATCTTATGGCGATGAGCATTGACCCGAAGGATATGGATACTTCGCACGCAAACGAAAGGGCAACGTGCGAACGTGTTGCTTCACTTGAGGAAGCGAGAATCTGGGCAGATGTTGCGTGGCGTTCGTTCGGAGGAGACGACAATGTTCCTGAGGATTACTGCCGGTTCATTGAGGCAGTGTTTCGTGAAAGCAAGGATTTATCCCTGCACTTGGCCAGACTTGACGGCGAGCCGGCAGGTACTATTATGCTGACGCACCAGCCCGATGTCGTGGGAGCGTACTACGGCGGGACACTGCCGAATATGAGGCGGAAGGGAATAGCCGCTGCGACAATGAAGGAGGCCAGCCGGATTGCCGGCACGAGGAGGATAGTCCATCAGTCAACACCTATGGGGCTGAAATTCTACCAGAGCGTAGGCTTTAAAGAACTATTCGCTATCCCGGTGTACTCGACGGACAAGGAGATACTGCTGTCATAGGCCACAAAAATACCCCCCGTGTGATTTTGGGGGGTATGTGTTAATTCATCAAGCTATTCTGCTATTGCGGCAGTGTCGGGGATGAATACCTGTCCCGTCTCTTCCGCCGTCTCGTTCTTCCAGACAATTCCGAGCCCGAAGGCAGTCATCGCGAGCGCAACGAGAGGATTAAGCCAGTTCATGAAGCAGTAGGGCAGATAATCCAGCGTCGCAACTCCCAGCACCGAGCTCACGTACACTCCGCACGTGTTCCAGGGGACTAATACGCTCGTCATCGTGCCGGAGTCCTCGAGTGAACGCGACAGCATCACGGGAGCTAACTTCTTGCCGTTCTGCCACCTGCGCTCATCAAACGCTCTCTTGAACATTCTGCCGGGCACGATTATCGAGAGGTACTGCTCCGACAGAAACACGTTGGCCATGAACGCCGACGCAAGCACAGAGCCTATCATTCCCGTAACGGTCTTGACGTGCTTCATCAGTGCATCAAGAATAACGTCAAGGAAGCCGCAGACCTCCATAATTCCGCCCAGCGACAGGGCAACAACGATGAGGCATATTGTCTCGAGCATTGAGGTCATTCCTCCGCGAGTGAACAGCTGGGTAAGAAGCCCGCCCACGCCAGAGAACACTTCCGACGTTACGGAGAGTGCCGGGCTGCCTGCGGTGAAGGCCTCTGTGAACGCCCCTGTTATGCTCGCCATAGCTTCAGGTGTTGCGGCTTTCGCGAAAGCTCCCAAGTGCTCGGGAACATAGCCAGAGAAGAGTACTTCAAGTGCATCATGAGCCGTCGAGCCCCTGACAAGCGTCAGTACGAGCGACGCGCAGATGCCCGCGACTATTCCGGGAATCGCCGGTATCTTCATGAACGCCATAACGATTATGACCATCGGCGGGATGAATGCCCACAGCGAGATGTTGAACTCCGCGCGCATCATGCTCTGAATCAGCGCGATCCTTCCGCCGTCAGAACCCTGCGCACTGTCTCCCATCATGAAGGCGATTATTGCCGTGATTAAGAGCGTGGGGATTGTTGACCACATCATTGCGCGGACGTGCTCGAAGAGTTCAGAGCCAGCGACTGCCGGAGCAAGGTTAGTGGTGTCTGAGAGGGGAGAAACCTTGTCGCCGAAGTACGCGCCGCTGATGACGAAGCCTGCCGTTATCGGGAGCGGAAGGCCGAGACCTGCGCTGATACCGATTAACGCAACTCCGACGGTTGAGCTCGTCGTCCAGCAGCAGCCCGTCGCAATCGCAACAACAACGCTGATGATTAACGCCGCAAGGTAGAAATAACGCGGTGTCATGACCTCGAGGCCGTAATATATCATCGTAGCGACAACTCCGCTCTGTATCCACGAACCAACTAGGCATCCGACGAGCACGAGAATCACTATCGCCTGAATAGACACCTGAATTGCTCCGGCCATGCCTTTTTCGAGGTCAGACCATGAACGTTTGAGGTAGAGAGCACCGACAATTGCCGCAAAGATTGTTGCGAAGAGAAGGGGGACTTGCGCGGGGAGGCCGAGACCGAAATGCGAGCCTGATTCGAGCTCGACATCCACGACACCGAACGTAACGATAAGCGCGCTAACAAGGAGCACAGAAATCGACAGCAAAAGACTGGGACGCTTGCACAAATAACATTCCTCCAATGAGTGAGAATAACTACAGTTACTCCTCCGACTATTCACGACAGTGTCCGCCAGGAGGAATGTGTTATTTGCCTATTGGTCTTGCCGCCTTAATTCGGATTGCGCAAATTTTAGAACATTTCCCCCGAATTGCAACAAAGAAATTTATCCCGTTCAGCAGTATGCGTACAGGATTGTCTCTGCATTGCTTGAGCTGTAATGCCTCAGCAGAAATTTGTACTCCGGCACGAGAGAAAGTATATAGCCCGGTATCTCGTACAGGTCTTCCGGCTTGTGGTAAACGCAGATTGCAAGGCGCGGACGGTTCTTGATGATGGTCTCGCGTGCTCCCATTAAGGATTTCAGCTCTGCACCCTCAACATCCATCTTGATGAAGGTTACAGGCTCGTCTTTCACGACGCTGTCTATGCTGGTGAGATGAACTTCTGTGCTGCCCGCATTGCGCACAGTACTTCCTGCAGTGCCGATTGTGTCCACGTGCATAGTTTCGTCCCTGTCCCAAGTGCCTTTCTTTATGAGGGTAACTTTGTCCGTGTAGGCTCTCAGTTTTTCCTCGCATCTCTCCGCGTTCTCAGGGTCAAACTCGAAGGAGTATATGTGCCTGACTTTCCCCTGCCCCCATTCGAGGAACTGTATAGCTGTCCCGCCGTCGTATGCTCCTGCGTCAACTATTATTTCATCGTCGATGGGACTGAACACGTCAAAATATTGTACGTCCTCACGGACCGAGAACGGAACGTACTTGTCTTCTATGACGGGGACAATCAGCAAGGATTTCACGATTCGTGAGAAGCTGAAGAAGTCGTCCATCTTGACGCACCTGAAGCTGTCAGCTCCGTACATTATGGCCATGAGCCTCTTTGTGTAATCCAGAGCGCGGCCTTCTTTGTCGTAGAGGACTACAACGTCAGAATATTCACCCCTGCTGTCTGCTCCGTAAGCGTAATCAAGGCTTCCGTCCACCCTGTATAATCCCAAAAACGTCCAGCCTTCTTTTTCTGCGCGGCTGATGAAGGCTTCAATGTCGCCCTTCAAGAACCGTATGCGGTCATACAGAATTTCTCTCGACAGCTCGTCCTGATAGTACGGAAGATATTTCAAGGCTTTGCGGCAAATCATGTGCGTCTTGATTTTACGCACAGGCCAAGTAACAGCGCGGTAAGGCATTCTGATGAGCGGCAGGATAGACTCGGGGCAATGTTCCACGACGAACTTCTTGATACTCATTCGCCGATACCCCTGATGTTATGATGGTGATTGTGATGCGTGCGGAAAGGTGTTAGGGTGCAATTATGCCCGCGAACCGCGAACCGCGAACCGCGAACCGCGAACCGCGAACCGCGAACCGCGAACAATTATACTGATTTGCGCTCTTCACTGTCAATCCTCCTAAATACGAAAATTTTTCTGTGGTACATTCAGGATTCTAACACATTACCCGAAATGTCAAAACTAGTATAATTTCCGCTATCCATTAATCTTATTCACAGGAGGAACTATTCACTATGAAGAAGTTTTTGTGTGCACTGCTGCTCCTGAGCATGGCATCATCTGCCTTCGCTTCGGACTACGTCATCAGGATCTACTCCAACTCCAACTCCAGCGAGCGCGTTACGTGGCTCAAGAACGCCGCCAAAGAAGCGGGCTTCACGGTCAACCTCGACGACTCTACCGTCTACAAGGGAGACACCAGCGCAATCCAGCTCGCCAACGAGAACAAGGACGGCGACGTAATTTTCGGCCTCAACGAAGTCCGCTGGTCTCAGCTCGTCAACGGCGACTATGAGAACATCCGCGTTCTCGACTGGACTCCGTCGTGGGCTGACAAGGTCGGAGAGTACAAGTATCCCGGCAAGGCATACGGCATCGTCATCCAGAACATCCTGATGCTCTACCGCAAGGACGAAGCGGGCACGAACGGCAAGGAGCTTCACTTCAAGCACTGGGCTGACCTCGTGAACTGCGGCTATAAGTGGTATCGTCAGGGGCGCGTCGGCGGAACAACCAACATGAACATCAACAACGCAATGTTATACTCGTTCGCAGACCCGAAGTCTCCTGCGGGCGGAATTTCCGTAGAGGGCTGGAAAACTCTCTGGGCTTACTGCGCAAACGGAAACTTCACGGGAGATTCATACGGCTTTGACCCGCTCAACAGGGGAGATGTTCAGGTCAGCACGTTCTATTCATCGTCGCTCTATGGCAACATTGACGCGGCGGCTCAGTCCTCGAAGATTCCGCTGAAGGGCACTGTTGAGCCCGAGAACTGGGCACTTGTCGACATTGAGGACGGCACGTACTACATCGCAGAGTACATCGGAGTCCTCGACAACCCCAAGCGCACAGCCGAGCAGACCGAGACCGTCAAGAAGTTCGCCGAGTGGTTCGGGAGCGCAGAAGTCCAGCGTGAGTGGTCGGAGGAGTTCGACTCGTACCCCTGCAACGTTGATGCAGTGGACTCCGTTCCGCCGATTTACGCGCTCAAGAACTGCGCACTCACGAAGGTTGAGGGCACAGACATGACTTACGCGGAATACGTCGGCGCGCATTCGTCGCAGTGGACAAACATAATGACCAATCTCGGCTTCTACTGGTCAGACAACGCCAACCCTCCCGCAGAACCTGACTGGAACAATCTTGACTGGGCAACCCTCACCCAGAAGCCCGCGAAGTAATGCCCGACGACATTTGCAGGGGACGCAAGCCGGTTATTGACCTGTTAAGAAAATCCCCTTCACGCTGTGCCAAGCTCCTTATCGCAAACAACGTACGGCCTCCGTTCCTTGATGAGGTCATCGATGCGGCCAAGAGTGCGGGGGTAACGTTTCAGGTTGTTGCTCCGTCAGCACTCGACAAATTGGCGGGCGGGGAAAAACATCAGGGCGTAATCTGCCGACTGACTCAGGCCAAGACAGTGGAGCTTGAAGAGTTCCTGCGGGGGCTTGAGGGGAAGAAGTCCGCTCTTGTTGTCGTTCTCGACCACATAGAAGACCCGCACAATCTCGGTGCTGTGATTCGTTCGGCGGAAGCTGGCGGAGCGTCGGGGGTAATCAGCGCGAAAAGACGTTCTGCACTGCCCGGCGATACCGTCATCAAGACCAGCGCAGGTGCTTCGCTGAGGCTTCCCCTAATCACCGTCGCGAACATCACGCGCACGATTGAGCAGCTCAAGGCCGCGAACTTCTGGACTGTCGGGCTCGACGGAGGAGCAGAAGACTCGTTGTGGAGTGAGAGTTTGCCTGAGAGGATGGCACTCGTTATCGGTGCGGAAGGCGAGGGGCTGTCGCGCCTTGTCGGAGAGACGTGCGACATCTTGAGGAGGATTCCCATAAAGCAGGAGGGAGTCAGTTCGCTGAATGCGAGTGTTGCTGCCGCGCTGGGCATCTTCGAGTGGTCAAGGGCTCATAATGTATAATTCCGTAGACACCACGAAACAGGAGGAAATATATACATGTCTGAAGTAAGAGTACGTTTCGCACCCAGCCCCACAGGCGCGCTCCACATCGGCGGGGGGCATACGGCACTGTTCAACTGGCTGTGGGCAAGGCACTGCGGCGGAAAGTTCGTCCTGCGCATCGAGGATACTGACCTTGTGCGCTCGACGAAGGAATACGAGCAGACCATAATGTCCGGCATGGTGTGGCTCGGCCTCGACTGGGACGAAGGCCCGGACATCGGCGGAAACTACGGCCCCTACAGGCAGTCCGAACGCCTCGACATTTACCGCGATTACGCGAACCAGCTCGTTGATGCGGGGAAGGCATACCGCGACGGCGAAGCAATAATCTTCCGTGTTGAGCCGGGACAGGATGCGTCATTCAGGGATATAGTGTACGGACAGATAGACGTGAAGAGCGACGGCCTCAGGGAAAAAGACAGCGACAAGCTCAAGGACATAGTGATTATCAAGAGCGACGGAATGCCCACATACAACTATGCTGTTGTAGTTGATGACCACCTCATGAGGATTTCGCACGTCATACGCGGCGAGGATCACATCTCCAACACTCCGAAGCAGATTCTGCTTTACCGTGCGTTAGGCTGGGAAGTCCCGGAGTTCGCGCACCTGCCGATGATTCTCGGGAACGACAAGAAGAAGCTCAGCAAACGGCACGGCGCAACGAGCATCTACGAGTACCGGGACATGGGCTACATGCCGGACTCGATGTTCAACTTCCTTGCGCTTCTGGGATGGTCAGCAGGGGACGACAAGGAGATTTTCACGCGCGAGGAGGCCGCAAAGCTGTTCGAGCTTTCCCGCGTAACAAAGAAGTCATCCGTGTTCGACTTCGACAAGCTCAACCATATTAACCAGGAACACCTTAAGGCTCTTGCGCCGGATGTGAGGCTGTCGATGGTACGGCCTTTCTGGGAAGAAGCCGGGCTTCCTGTCGCTGAGGTTGAGGCAAAACGCGGGGTGAAGTACCTCGAGGACTCGTTGACCCTCATGGAAGGCAGAGGCAGGACGGCGAAGGAGATGGCGGAGTTCTCGGATTACTTCGTATCGTTCGAGCCCGTGAAGGCACGCTGGAACGCTGAGGGCATCGACGCGGAGAAGCTGAGGCCGTTCATGCAGGCGGTGTTTGCGGGAGAGTGCAAAGCAGGAGCGATGGAGGAGGCAGCCCGTGCGTGGGTTGGTGCTCACGAGGGCGCGAAGATGAAGGATTACGCAATGCCGTTGAGGTTCGCGCTTACGGGAATGAAGGTCAGCCCGGGCATCTTTGAGGTTGCCGAGCACTTGGGACGCGAAGAGTGCGAAGCTAGGCTGAAACACTACGGGTTGCTGTAAAAGTTGCGCAGGCTTGGGAGAAGTTCACCGGCCTGCGTTTTTCTTCTCAAGCTCTTTGCCGTACAGCGTGAAGAGTTCCGCCGCAATGTCCTCCTCGCTGATTCCCTTCGGCCAGCCGTAAGCCTCAATCACTGCCGCATCATTCTCCTGATGTGCCCGCCTCAAGTCCTGCGGCATACTCACTTCATCATAGAGATCCGCAAACGTGCACTCGGGGTGTTTTGCGCGCGCGTCAAGGATTGCCTGCCCGGTCAGCTCAATTTTGCGCGTCTGGAGCGGTGAAGACATCGGCCATATGAACGTGTTGTACACAATCGTGCTGCTGTAGCGGTAATCCACGCGTAGCCGTCCGCAGACCCTGCGCATCCAGCTCATGTGTGCGCTCGAGGTCAGAACCCCGAAGTGGTAGGGCGTTGCGTTGGGCAGGGAGAAAGCGGCGTTGGTTACTATTACATCAGGAGAGACATAGCCCATCGGGACATACATTCTTTCCTTCGAAGAATGACAAGGAATCAGCAGATAGTTCGTTGTCGGCTGCCTATGGCCTTGAAAGAGGTGGGGTGTCTCCGCGCTCTTCCGCGTTCCTTCGTCCGTGCTGGCAAGGCGAAATTCTTTGACCCTCTTCACCCGTTCATGCAGAATCTTTGACCTCTTTATGTCAGCAGGGGAAGCATCTACCAGCCAGAAGCAGTAACGCTCTATCCCTTGAATGAACTCTTTAGAGCCGTATACTCTCCTGATGAATTTCTCGAGGCCGGGTTCTTTCTTGAGCACAGCGTCTCGTTCTTCAGGAGTCATGAAGAGGTTTCCGCCGTCAGCAGGCTTGCTTCCGTATACCATTCTGTGAACTGTCCGGCATCTGCAGAACCACTCAGCGGCTCCCTCGTCGCCGAAAGCGTATTCTTCTCCCGTGTTGTCGAAGCTGACCGTCCACACCGGGCCTGTGTACCATTCCGCCACAATGAATCAAGCTCCCTCGTGTTAATCTCTAACCTTGCAGGGTTATCATAACACGTGCGCTCTGCTAAATCTGTATGGCCGCATCAACCATGTTTGAGGTGTCCGTGCCGTTGCAGTACCGGCAGGCTTCCATGTATCGCGGAAAACAGCAGTACCTCATGAGTGCCTTCCTGCGCTCAGAAGCATTCTTGTAGTCCCCGAGCACGAGATAATCTCCCTCACCTGCAGTGAAGCCCTGAATTTCCGGCGCGTTGTTCCCGCGTGAACATCTTGCGAGCTGTCCCCTCTCGAGCGTCAGGCATCCCTTGAACGCACAAGACTCGTAGCGTCTCCTGAGAGCCCGGCCGTCAACTGCATCATAATCACCGGTATTCACGCCGCCGCAGTTGAACCAGCGTCCGTTTTCGCCGGCAAACAGGTACATTCTGTAGTGTATTTCGTGCTCTTGAAGGAATGAGACAAGCTGACGGGTTTTGTGGGGTGTAATGTTGTAGTCGCTTATCCTGACGTTTACGCCGTTTGACTTGATGATGGAGGCAGGCTCATCATTGGGAAGGATCGTACCGTTAGTTGCAATGTCTATATCAGTAATAGTACCCCCCCCCCCATGCGTAATTCACGCAAAAACTGTATGAGTTTCCCGAGCTCAGAATACAGGAAGGGTTCGCCGCCCTGAATCTGTACTATACGGATGCTGTCTACGCTCTCCGCAAGCATGGTCATCCATCCGCTGAGTTCCTCAAAGCTGTAACGCATGAACTTTGAGGGTGAATATGGCGCGAAATTCCCGCAGTCCCGGCACTTGTAGCTGCAGGCTTGGCCGGTGCTGATTACCAGATTGCTGATTCGGAATGGGATAACGCGGCTGACCGTGAGAAGATACTTCAGGCTTCTTGCTGCCTTGCTCCATCTCACGCAACGGTAAATCTTTCTGGCCGAATCATGAAGCCCGTGAATGTGCGTTACACGTTCAACATTCTTCAGCATTGAAGATAAATGTTTGGGCACTTAACACCAATCCTTTCCGTGTGGTTCAGCCGCTATTATACCAGCCTGCTAATGCCCGTGAGGCGTAACGTCGAGCATCGCCTTCTCGTAAACGAGGTCAGACCTCAGCATTACGGTGAAACACGCGCTCAAAGGTATAATCGCCAGCCATATG
This sequence comes from Synergistaceae bacterium, assembly GCA_017450125.1. Taxonomy (NCBI): domain Bacteria; kingdom Thermotogati; phylum Synergistota; class Synergistia; order Synergistales; family Synergistaceae; species Synergistaceae bacterium. Next base: position 107,796 of record JAFSWZ010000017.1, read on the forward strand.
GTTTTCTCCAGAAGGTACGGGCTCAGTGCCGTAACTATTGCCCCTCCGGCGAAGAACGCAAGGATAATCTTTGCGTGGCGGGCAATTTTCGCGCGGGCTTCTGATTCGGGCTCGTGGTGGCGGTTCATGTGCGGAAGCCTCATGCCTATATGCCGCTCCAGTTCTGCCTGAGCTTCCGCATTCTTCTCGTAACGCCGGATTATTCCCGCGAGGCTTATTCCTATCTGCCGGACGTGGTTGGTTACGAACGTTGTAGCCATTGGCACGCCCTCAGCCTGCCGGAAAGTGTTGAACTGCATTGCGCACAGGAAGTTGATGATGACCTGCGCAATCTGATCCGGCCACGTGAAGGGCATGAAGCCTATCAGGAACAGCACGACGATTTCAATCCCGACAAGGAGAGTATCCCAGCGTATGAAGTGCGTCTGCTTGACCTTCTCCGGCAGAATCTCCGACAGTATCGTCCCGAGAATGTATGCTGTCATCGGAATGAAGTAGTAGAACGCCCGCCCGAACTCTCCGCGTCCGAAAGCCGCCGCCATCTTCACGATGTTTCCCGTCTGCGCGTTGGAGAAAACCTCGCCTCTGAGGTTGTAGGTGTAGAGCCCCATCATTCCGCCCGCGATTGTGAGCAGCTCAAAGATGTAGTACTTCTCGCACGTAAGGTAGAACTCTCTGTGAAGCTCGTTGTGTTTCTCGCGCTGTTTGTCGCTCTTAAGCTCCTGCATTGCATTTCACGCATCCTTTCTTGAACGGGCACATTCCGCAGTGTCCGTGATTTGGTGTGTACGGTCCTGAACCGCAGATTTCTGCCGCCCCCTCGATTCTGGCGCGGATACCCTCAAAGCCGGTTATGGCTCTCTCCTTGACCTCGCCTTCTCTGAGGAAAGCTATTGATGTGTTCACGCACTCTGCTCCGGTCTGAAGGTGTCTGACGAACGCATAGAAGTCCAGCTGTGATTCGTACAGTCCTGGAGGGGTGTTGTCTATGCTCGTAATCTTGTAGTCCGCTATGCTGTCGCCCCATACCGCGTCGATTGCTCCGGCAAGAGCTGTCGAATCGTTGAGCCTCAGGCGGAATGACCGTTCACGCTCTACGTTCTGAGTCCTTACGGTGATTCCCAGCGGGCTTTCCGCAAACTTCATGAGCCATTCACCGAGAGCCTTCTTGTCGCCGTTCCGCCATACACCGCGCAGTGATGCCGGTATCTGCGTGAGGGCTTCTTGGTCGTAGAGCAGGTGCTGTAACTGTGCCGCGAAGTCGTCGCCTTTCGGCCATCGTGCTAATACCCAGTGCGCGAGGCTTCCGAGTTCCGCTCCTCCGACGTAACCATCATCATAATCCTCTGCCTTCTCTGACGGAGACTCCCACGACAGGCTGAGCCCCTGCCTGTAGCTCCTCCTCCACGCGAACGGACACCACTCGAACAGCGAGAACGAGCTCGCCGAAATCTGCCGTAACGGTGTAACTGCCTTGACGGTGTTCACGGGACGCGGAGCTTCTCCGTTCCCTTCCTGATTCTTGGCCGGAATCTCCCAGTCCTCCAGACCGTCAGCAGGGATTGCCTGAATGCCATCATCTGTGTGATCCTTAAGGAGCTTTGTCCACGTGTGCCTGTGCGGAGTTTCTGTCTTTGCATCAATCAGCCCGCAGAACACCAAGCTGTCCTGTGCCCTCGTCGCGGCAACGTAGAACAGCCTCGTCTGCTCCTCGTCTTCCCCCTGCTCTGAGAGAACGGACTCCCAAGCGACAAGTTTCGGCTTGATGTCCTTGCCGTCCTTGACTTCGTCGGGGTAATCAGTGAAGACTAGGCCAAGCTCACGCGACGGCCTCAGCGAGTCATTGTCCGGCCTCTTCCTCACCCTCTGGTCGAACACCACAGCAACAGGGTACTCGAGACCCTTCGCCGAATGCACCGAACCCAGACGTACAGCGTCCTCGTTGTCGTCGTGCCACGCCGGCTCCTCGTAGTCTGCCTCGCTGCTCACCGAACGCGTCAGCCACGAAGCGCACGCATTGAGGCTCGCAGTTCCTGTCCGCTGGAAGTCGCGCGCAATGTTCACCGCAAGCCTAACGTTCCGCAGTACCCTCATCCTCTCGTCCTCAGGGTAACACGACAGCCACGACCTGTCGCGGTCAAAGAGTGCGAGCAGTCCCGCAGCTCCCTCGACTTCACCGACAAGAGCATAGTACTCGAGCCGCGAATAAGCCTCAGGAAGCCTCGTGCGTATAAGCTCTATGGGGCGCGTGTCTTCGTCCGCAAGCGTGAGACAGGCTACAGCGTCCTCCTCGCTGACTCCCGAGAACGGAGACATAAGCCAGCCAGCGACCGCAAAATCATCGTTCATGCCGGAGGCCGCACGCATAAGGCACACAACGTCGCTTATCTCGCCTCTGGTGAAAAAGCCGGTGCTCTTGTCGCGGATGGACTTTATCCCGAAGCGGCTCAGAGCTTCCTCGAGGATTGGGAACACCGAGCGCGACGGTGTCAGTATCGCGAAGTCAGAGTACTTCACCTCGCGTACTATCCTCGCTTTCTTGTCCCAGACAGTGAACTTGTTGTGTACCCACCCGTAAATCTCCTTCGCTAGTTCGTCGGCAAGGTTCTTCCTGCTCTCCTCGAGTGTGTCTCTGGTGTCTTCGGCGAGAATCAGCGTGAATGTCGGCATGTCCCCGTAAGCCCTGCTCACGTGATTAAGCATGCTGTAGCTGAGGCTGCTCATCAGCGGAGACTTGCCCAGACCGTTAATCCATATTGCCGAAAAGAGAGCGTTAATCTCCGCCAGCAGTCCACTTCTTGTCCTGAAGCTCGTATCTAGTTTGACGGCGCGGTTCGATTCCTTTATCGTCTCGGCAAAAAGCGACGGGTCTGCGTGCCTGAACCTGTATATTGACTGCTTGGGGTCTCCTACGGCGAAGAGGCTCGTATCTTCAAGCTGAAGCGAGGTTATCATCTTGTACTGCAGAGGGTCAGTGTCTTGGAACTCATCCACCAGAATATGTCGGAACTTTCGCTTTATGCCGCCGGTACTGATGGCCTCGCGTGCGTGATTAATCATGTCGGAGAAAGATAGGAGGCCGCGTTTGCGCTTCATGATGTCCCACATTCCCCACGAGAGAGCACAGAACGTCAGCAGAGTTTTGCGCATCCTGAGCTCTTCGTCTGTCATGGCATCGCCGAAGCTCTTGGTTGCCGCGAGAATCCTTGATGAACGCGTACCCCTCCACGTGCTCAGGCTCATGTTGATGACAGGGCTTACGTTCCTTGCGCTGGAAACGCTTTTGCCGTCCCTTATCTCCATGTAGAAGTCATGCTCACTCACTGTACCAGCATTGAGGGCAGCAATCAGATTGTTGAGGTTGTCGCCGGGCGTGCCCGGTGTGGCAGTCCCGAGAACTAGGCCTGCCCAGTAGGTTGCGACATCATGCCATTCTTCGGAGAGTATGTCGAACACCTTAGGCTGTGTGGTGTTGATCATGCCGTTGTCCTCTGCCCAGCCCAGCATCTCCTGCCACGTCCTGCCGGAAGACGCATGAAGGTCTGCTGTCTTCTTCGCGAACTCCGCGAGCTTGTCCGACTTCCACTTGGCCACAGCCGCAGCAAAATCCTTGTCGCCGTCGAGAAACGCCGCCGCTTTCTGGAGCTCCGCATTGCCGTAATGTGTCGCCATCTCCCTGAACCTGCCGAACTCTGCGGCATTCTTGATGTCGTCCCAGAAGTCGTCTTCCTGCTGCTGTGTGATGACCGACGCTGCCGGGTCAATGTCGAGGTTGAGGCCGGACTCCCGGATGTACCTTGCGGCGAAAGAATGTATCGTTGAGATCCACAAGTCAGCGAGCCCGTCGAGGATAGCTTTGCGCCTCTCGGGTGTCTCGAAGTCGTCTAGTGCTTCCTCTATGCGGGATGTTATGCGGGACTTCATCTCTGCGGCGGCGGCCTCTGTGTAGGTCAGCGTGAGAATGTCCCGGGGCAGAAGAGTGTCATCCTCCTGCAGAAGCCGGAGGTAGCGTTCCGTGAGAACCCATGTCTTGCCTGTCCCTGCTCCTGCTTCGACGGTTATTGTCGGGTAATTTGCTGTTATTGCCTCAGCCTGACCCTTCGGGGTGCCGGGCGGCAGCGTGAATGTCATGAAGTATTCTCCTTTCGGTGCGTGTAATGGGGTATATTATGGCACAAAAAAACCGGCTCGGGTTTCCCCTGCCGGCTGTGAACTGCCTTGTTGGTTGTGAGTTATTGGGAGATTGCGCTCACGGGACAAGTCCCTACACAAGTTCCGCACTCCACGCACGCGCCTGCGTCTACTGCTGCCTTGCCGTCATTAATGGCGATTGCTCCTACCGGGCAAGCTCCTACGCACGACTCGCATCCTACACATACATCCTGATCTACTACTGCCTTTGCCATTATAATAACCTCCTCGTGATTCTTGGTTCTATCGTTTGTCTCAGAGCCCCTCAGCTCCTTGATGAATGCATTATAACACAGGCATGGGGAAATTTCCGCTGTTTGGGCAGACAACCTTATTCAAGGTTTCTAGCTTCATGCTCTCTTCCTCCCACGCAGAATATAAATCCTTTATCGTTCTGTCAAGGTTATCGCGCTCAATCATCAACGCCTGAACTTTCCCCGAATCCTTCAGCGTCTCCGGCTCGCACAGCGCACCGTCAATCTCGGTTAATCGTGCCTCGCTCTCCGCTATCTGTCGTTCGAGCTGAGCAACTCTCTTCTTGGCCTCACGAATCTCCCGCAAACTCTCAGCATCAGGCTTGGCTTTGCGTCGCGGCTGAGGCTTGGCGGTATCGGGTTGTTCCTGAATGAGCGTCTCCTCTCTCTTCTCGAGAAACCACGAGTAATTTCCCGGATAGTCGTAGAGGTGTCCGTCCCGAATCTCCAGCACTCTTTCTGCCAGAGCATCGAGGAAGTGCCGGTCGTGCGACACAATCAATAACGTACCCTGATACTTCAGGAGTGCACGTTCAACGATTTCGCGCGTAGTCTGGTCGAGGTGGTTAGTAGGCTCGTCGAGAATCAGGAAGTTAGTCTCCTCAAGCATGAGCTTGTAGAGTGCAAGACGTGCCTTCTCGCCGCCGGACAAAACACTTGCGCTCTTGTGGATGTCGTCGCCGCTGAACAGAAACGCACCGAGCAGGTTACGTCTCTCCACGTCATTGAGCTTCGAGGGGACTGCGCGGGCTTCCTCCCAGACCGTGCGGGTGTAGTCGATGTTCTGCGCGCTTTCCTGCGAGTAGTAGGCGGCTCTGACGTTGTGGCCAAGTTCTACGCTCCCGTGCGTGGGGTCTTCGGTCATGCTTAGAAGACGCAGAAGCGTGGACTTCCCTGCTCCGTTCACACCGACGAGGGCAACGCGTTCACCCCTCGTGAGCGTGAAGGTTACTCCGTCGAACACCTGAAGTTCCCCGTACGTCTTGGCCAAGTCCCGCGCTTTGAGGACTTCCCGCCCGCTGGCTGGTGCTTCGGGAATTGTCAGGTGCACTGACTTGCTGCCCTGCGCCAGCTCGATGCGCTCGATCTTCTCGAGCTGCTTTATCCGGCTCTGAACCTGCGCGGCCTTCGTCGCCTTGTACCTGAAACGGTTTACGAATGACTCTATCCGCGCAATCTTGGCCTGCTGCTGGGTGTAGGCTTTCTGCAGAAGTTCACGGCTCTGTTCCTTCGCCGCAAGATATTCATCATAACTGTACGGGTACAGTGTAATCACCCCGCGTTCAAGGTCAGCGATGGCTTCTGCTGTGTTCTCGAGGAATCTAACGTCATGCGACACAGACACAACAGCTCCTTTGTGAGTCCTCAGCCAGCCTTCAAGCCACTCCATAGATTCGGTGTCGAGGTGGTTTGTGGGCTCGTCAAGCAGTAACACATCAGGCGCAGAGAGCAGCAGTGCCGCCATCGCAATGCGCATCTTCCATCCGCCGGAAAAGTCAGCACAGTTCTTCCCTGCGTCGTTCTTCCTGAAGCCCAGACCGTGAAGAACCTTCATCGCCATCGCCTCGAACGCAAATCCCCCTAGCTGCTCGAACCTGCGTTCAAGGCGCGAATGTTCGTCGAGAAGCGAGGAGTGATTCTCTGTCGAGAGGGAGAGTTTCTCCTCAACGGCACGGAGTTTGGCTTCAACACCTGCGACACCTGCTCTGTTCTTGAGGTAGTCCATGAGCGGGACAGCCTCGAGTTCCACGAGGTCTTGAGGAAGCCAGCCGACAGTGAGGCCGCGCGAACGTTCGACAGTTCCGCCGTCGTAGTCCTGAGTGCCCATGATTACGCGCAGAAGCGTGGTTTTGCCCGCACCGTTTGCCCCGACGATGCCGAAGCGTGCCGTGTCGGGAATCTGCAGGTTCAGGCCGCGAAAGATTACCTGTTCGCCGAAAGATAGGGATAAATTCTTGATGTCTATCATGGTGCATTATCCTATCATAGTTAAAGCCGTCATGATAAGATAATCGACACATTAACTTTTCAGGAGGCAGCGAGCCGTGTTCAAATTTTTTGCGTCAGTGGTTGTGATTCTGGTGTGCGTGTCGCCAGCGTTTTCTGATGATCACGAGAGTAGGTTTGAGGCTTTCTACGATAGCATAGCGGAAGCCGCAAACAAGATAAGCTGGAGCAGTGAATACAAGCTGCAGGATGTTGAGTTCGTGAGAGGTGAGCTGTTTGATGACGAAACAGTTTATGCGCGGGCGTGGTACGATGATTATTACGTACTGGTTCGCAAGTATACCGGCAAAGACTGGTCAAGCAGCAAAGTCTCGGATTTCTGGACAAACAGCGAGGAGCTGATTTTCCTTAACGGCATCAAAGTCGGGTCGCCTATCAGCAAGGTAGAAGCGTATTTCGGCAGGGAGCACGTGTACTCTTACTCGCCGGGAACATACACTATCACACAATTCGAAGAGTCAGAAGGCGGCGGAGAGTTTATTTTTTCGGTGGAGAACAACAAGATAACATCTATTGCCTTTACCATTCTTGAGCACCAGACCGCGAAAATGAACTTCCTGTTCAAGGTGTATGCTTCCCTGCGTGTTGCTGAAATTACAGGGGAAAAGGTCAATGTGCGTGAATATCCACCAGCAGGCAAAGTCAGATTTCAGGTCAGCCGGTCAAAGGGAGACCGTCTGCTTGTTGAGGACAGTGATAATAGGGACTGGTATCATGTTGCGGGAAGAATCGTGAACAACACCCTGAAGACTGTACCATACTACTACATCTCGAAGCAGTTTGTGCGAGTCAGAAGACTAACGCCTTCGGAACGTGAGCGTTTCATCTCCCAGTACAGAAAATAAAGTGAATCCCCCCTGCCTCAGCGACAAGGGGGATTGTGATTCTTGCACTGCGTTATGCTTCGGTGGTGATGCTGACCTTCTTGTGAGCCTTGTCCTGGCTCTTCTCCGCTACCTTCACCGTCAGTACTCCGTTCTTGAACGATGCCTCCGCGCTCTCAGGGTCTGCCTCGACAGGGAACGACACCACGCGCTCAACCTTCCCGTAACGCCTCTCGCTCCTGAAGTAGCTCTTGTCCTTGCCGCTCTCCTGAGCCTCTGACTTCTTCTCCGCAGAAAGCGTCAGCCTGTCAGAGTACACGTGAAGGTCAACGTCATCGGGAGCTATTCCGGGCAACTCTGCCTCAACGAAGATGCTGCCGTCCTTGCGGTAAACGTCCAGACTTGCGCCGAATCCCTTGATGCCTTCCTCGAAGAACGGAGCTGCTATTCCGCGCGCCAGCGTGTCGAACATCTCGTCAGCGTCGAACATCCTCATCATCGGGTAAAATCTCTCTCTTGCCATCATAAATCATTCTCCTTTGTGTTATGTCTGTGATTTCCTTCACAGCGCGGAGAATTATAACTCTGACATTCTTAAATCATATCGTACTAATTACTGACTTTCTGACTTTCTGACTTTAAGTCAATACCTTCTTCATTGCCGAATATCCTTTCAAGTTTTGCTGATAGGATATAATACAGTCTATCTCAAAATTTTTGACATGAAAGGGATTTTAGCCGTGAAGCTGATGCGCAATAAACCTGCCCTGCTGTTCGGGGCATTATTGTTCTGGCTGTACTTCAGAGGCATAGGAGATCACGGCCTCATTGACCCCCTAGAAGGCATAAACGCTTCCGCATCAATCCACATGTCCGCTTCAGGCAACTTCTTCGTCCCGCGCATCGGCAGTCTCTACCTTGCAGGAAAAACTATGCTCACATGGTGGTTATCGGCACTCTCTCTGCGTCTGTTCGGCTGGGGAGAATTTGCCGTGCGTTTCTGGTCCGCTCTGTCGGGGCTCGGAATGATCTGGGCTTCCGCCGCCGCCGCAAAGACTTCATCGCGACGAAGTTCGTGGCTCGCCGCAAGTATCTGCGCGTCGTTCACGGGGTGCTTCGTGGTGTCGCAGATAGCGTCGTCTCACGCAATATATTCCTGCCTCACAGCCATAACTATGGCGGGCGCAGTGCGTTCACGGGACAACAAGCTCTGGCTCATCCCCGCGCACGTCGCATCAACTCTGGCGTTCATCGCTCACGGTGCATCAGGGCTTCTGCTCGCATGGATGGCGGTTATCTTCTACTCCGTCCTGTGTTCGGACTGGGACATGCTCCGCGACTTCTTCACCTGGCCGCCCGGAATAATCATCACCATTGTGTCCGCCGGGTTCTACCTTGTCAGCCTCATCATCATTAATCCTGAGCTCGTACACTTCCTGAGGTGCCGTAACCACGCCTACACCTTCGACGGCATCGCGGGAGCTGCGGTGTTCATGTTCATCTGCCTCGTCCCGTGGATTGGTTTTGTTGTCCGCGCGGTCTTCGAGGTCGTTCCGCGAAAATTCCCCGCCGAAAAATCCCCTGAACTCTTCATGCTCGTGTGGGCGGCAGTCTTTGCGTTCGGAGCAGCTGCGTCGGGTGATGTGCTGTCGTTCGCGTCGTGCGTCCCGGCACTGTCGGCGATGCTAGGAAGGAAGCTGGATGTCTGGCTCGGCAAGAAGAAGCTACGTTCTGTGAGAATATCCGTGATGATTAACGTTCTGGTTCTCGTGCCGGTGCTGTACATGATTCTTCCGTTCACTGCCGGAATCTTCCCCGTCGTCAAAGCCTCTATGCTCTCTCTCATCCCTTGGGGGATTCTCACCGGGCTCGAGCTCTTCGCGGAATGGTACTATACCCGCACGCGACAAATCACCAAGTGGGTGCGCAACGTACCTGCGGCGGCCTTGCTGTGCCTCATGCCCCTAGCTGGTGTCTTCAACCTCACGGCGGACGCTTACTCAATCAGGGAAATAGGCCGGAGGCTCAGGGAGACAGTGGAGGGAAGCGAGACCGTCATACAGTACGGGGTGAATTACCCGTCGGTGTACTTCTACACGTTCAGGAACTCGAGGATAATCGAAGCAGAACTCACGCCGGGCCTCAAGGAGAAGGGGCAGGTAGCGGAGTTCCCGTTAATCGGCCAGCTCTGGGGCGGCAAAGAGAGAGTGTTCCTGATTATGCCGGAAGACAAGCACCCGGAAAGTCCCCTTCCTCAGAACATATCGCACATTCTTGGGGCGGAAGGAATATTATTGCTGAGCAACAAATAGTGAAGGAGAGTTCATAGATGAGAAAAGTTTTTGTGTCGGCGGCTGTCTGCCTGCTTCTTGCGGCGGCAAGTGCATGTGCGAACGTTGAGCAGGATACCGAGCTTCACAGGGTCATCGGAGGCCTCTACTCGCTGTCGTGCGCAGTTTCCCTCAGCGGCGAGTCCCAGCCCGGCATCAGCCAGCTCCGCCGTTACTTCAGCGACGTGCCCAACGACTGGTACACCACAGCTAAGGTAGAACGCGCGAAGGGTTCACTGTGGGTCGGCGTGGCAGTGGGGAAGTACTCCACAGCACGTAAGTTCCTGCGCGAACATTCCGCTGAACTCGGCATCTACGATTCACCGAACGGCTACGAGTGGCTTGGCGGGGACTTTGCGTGGCTCAAGGTCTCAACGCTCAAAGCAGCTCGCGGGGCAGGAACGGATGCCGGGACAGTGTTCCTGAGTGCTGGCGGAGATTCGTGGTGGGTGGCCTCGCCGTCCTTCACCATTCAGGCAGCAAAGACAGTCATCAGCAAGTGGGGCGTGAAGAGAGCACCTGAACTTCACAGGCCTTCGGGCGTGAGCGACAGTCTCTATGAGGCGGTGAAACCTTCTGACGTGCAGAAGCCCGAAGACATGCACGTAGGCAGGAAGAGGAGTGCTTTTGAGAGCTTTGACATCGAGGTTGGGACGGACGTAATCTTCAACCCTGTTCCCAACAGACAGAGACACTAACTTTATTGAGGAGGAATAGTCAGCATGGCAGTATTGATTTGCGGAGGGGCGGGCTATGTAGGTTCGCACAACGTGAGGGCATTCATCGAGCGGGGCGAAGAAGTCATCGTAGTCGACAGCCTTGAGACGGGACACAGGGCATCAGTCCCTGAGGGCATCAAGTTCTACAAGGGCGACATCAGGAACGGAGAAGTCCTCGACCAGATTTTCACGGAGAACAAGATAGAAGCGGTCGTGCACTTCTGCGCGTATTCGCTGGTCGGCGAGAGCATGGAGAAGCCGCTCAAGTACTTCGACAACAACGTCGGCGGCATGATTTCGCTGCTCGAGGCAATGCACAGGCACGACATCAAGCGGATAATCTTCTCGTCGACGGCGGCAACCTACGGCGAGCCCAAGAGAGTACCCATCCTCGAGACAGACCCGACACAGCCCACCAACCCTTACGGCGAGAGCAAGCGCATCATGGAAAAGATGATGAAGTGGGTCAGCTCACAGCACGGGATACATTACGTGTCGCTGCGCTACTTCAACGTTGCCGGAGCGTGGCACGACGGGACGATAGGCGAAGACCACAAGGTAGAGACGCACCTTATCCCCCTCATCCTTCAGGTGCCGCTGGGCAAGCGCGAACACATCACGGTTTACGGCGACGACTACGACACTCAGGACGGGACGTGCATACGCGACTACATCCACGTTGAGGATTTGGCGAGGGCGCACATCATGGCACTCGACTACCTCAGGAACGGCGGCGAAAGCTCAATCTTCAACTTGGGGAGCGGCGACGGGTATTCGGTGATGGAGATGATTACGGCGGCACGGAAGGTTACAGGCCACCCGATACCTGCGGTCATTGGAACAAGAAGGCCCGGAGACCCTGCGCGCCTCGTTGCGGACTCCACGAAGGCACACGAGATACTTCACTGGCAGCCCGAAATCGTCAAGATGGAGGACATCATTGCGACGGCCTGGAAGTGGCACAAAGGCCACCCCAACGGCTACGGAGACTAAATGAGCGTATGGAGCGGAGTCCTGGACAGCTGCCCGGGGCTTCTGTGCTGCGTGGTCAACATCAAGGGACGCTTGATCTACGCGACTCACGGCTACAAAGCCATAGCCTTGAGGCTGTTCGGGCATTCGTGCGAGGAAGGCAGGAACTATCCTCCCCTCATCACCACAAATGACCGCGAGATTCACGATGCACTTACTGCGGCGTGTCTGGGCGAGACGAACGCAATCGAGTTCTCTGAACGCAGCAACGTCTGGGAACTCACTGCTTCGCCCTTGAGGCTCATCGAGGACGGAGAGAGCAAGATAGCCGGTGTGGTGATACGTGTGGCTTCCGCGTCGGGGACTGTCCAGCCTCAGCCGCAGATAATCCGCAGCAACCCCAACGTACTCGAGGCAGTGCCTTTCCGGGCGTGCGTTGTTGACAACGACGGGTTAATCTTGGCCGCGAACCGTTTTCTGTCTGCGGGGCTGGGGCTTGATCCGTCGGGCAGCAGCATAACCGACATTCTAGAGCCGGACGACAGCGCGGAGCTTCAGCAGGCGATCGCGAAACATTCAGGCTCTGCAGAGTGCAGGATGTCGGACATGACGGAGCACGAGACGTTCTACCAGTTCACGCCGGAAGAAGTGTATCTCGATGCGGCACTGAACGACATTCCGCCAAGAGAGCAGACGGACGCGAGGCTGTTCCGCGTTCACGCGAGCCCCATCGAGTGGAACGGCGGGCAGTCATCACTGCTGTCGTTCGAGGACGTAACGGACACTAAGCACGTTCAGGGACAGCTGCGGCGGCTTCTGACGTTCGACACGAGAACCGGCATCCTCAACAGGCGCGGGCTTGAACACATGCTTGTGCGCGAGATAGGGCATTCCGTGAGGAGCGGAGAGCCTCTGAGCCTCATTGCGCTTTCTCCCGACAGCTTGAAGCGCGTAACTGAAGCAGAAGGTTACGTTGCAGGAGAGAGGATGATACGTAACTTCGTGTGGACGATAAAAGACTTCATCAACGACAGAGCCGAGAGCGTCGCGGCACGTTTCAGCCGTGAAGAGTTCATGATTCTCGCGCACTGTCCGGGAGCTGTCGCGGTAATCATGGCGAACGAGATTCGCGCACGTGCAGAGAGCATCCCGGTGAGCGCGGGAGTGGCAGATTTCTCCGTCGGAGTGTACTCGGGAGTGAGCGAGTTTGTTGCGGCGGCGTACGACACGATGAACAAAGCGCGTGCTGAGGGCGGAAACGTTACCGTTCTTGCTGGAAGATGAAGGCACTTAAGCGGTGGGGTCAGAATTTTCTTGTGGACAGGAACATTCTTGCCCTGATGGTGAAGCGTGCTGACGTTAGGGAGGATGACTGCGTCCTCGAGGTCGGGCCTGGACACGGAGTGCTGACGCGCGCACTGCTTGAGGCTGGGGCGGGGTGTGTTCATGCCGTCGAGGTTGACGAGAGATTACGGCCTGAGCTTGAGGAGCTTTCGCGTGCGGACAGCCGCCTTCACCTTCACTGGGGGGACGCGGTGAAATTCCCCTATGCCTCGCTCACTCCTTTCCCGAACAAAGTCATCGCCAACATCCCCTACAACATAACGACTCCTCTTGTCTGGGAGCTCCTGAAGTTTGCTGGCGAAGGCCTCACTTATCACCTGTACATGCTGCAGAAGGAAGCGGCCTTGAGGCTCACAGCCCCTGCGGACACGAAAGCGCGCTATCCTCTCGGCGTGTGCATCGAGGCAATGGGCAGAGCCTGCATCGTGCGGAACGTTCCGCCGGAATGTTTCCGCCCTGTGCCTGAGGTTGACTCGGCAGTAACGGAGATAGTCATCACGCGTAATTTTTCGCTGGCAGGTGATTCGGTGTGGAGTGAGCTTCTGCATCGTGGGTTTGCACACAGGCGCAAGACGCTCGCCAACAACCTCAAGGGCTTTGCGGAGGCCGGTGAACTTGGCCGGAAACGTGCTGAGGACTTGTCGTGTGATGAATGGCTGAAAATATATTCCTCCGTACGCTGATGTGTACATACGGAGGAATTGTTCTGCTGGCAGCTAGATAATCTCTATGCCGCTCTTGTCTTCTTCTGCAACTTCGTCGTCCTCGAGCATAGGAAGCTCCGTGAACGGCATCTTCTCTCCCTCTTCGGCTTCGTCGGGTTCTGGTGTCTCTTCCTCGTCGGGGAAGCCCTCAAAGTCTGCGGGAAGCTCATCAGCCTCCTCAATGAACGTCAGCGGTTCGGGGTTGTCCTCTGGTTCAGCGAGTTCTTCGGCGAAATCTTCTGCGTCCTGTACTGCCTCCTGAAGCTCAGTTATTCCCTCCTCGATTGTCTGGAAGGCTTCCGCTAGTTCGTCGTCGGGTTCTTTCGGGCCTTCGGGGATGAGGTCGCCTATCGTGTCTTCGGGCGTTGGTTCGTCGAGGACAGGTGCGGGTTCGGGCTTAGGTGTTGGTTCGGGCTCAGGCTGTGGCTCTGGCTCAGGCTCGGGCTCAGGTATGGGCTCGGGCTCGGGTTCAGGTTCAGGTTCAGGTTCAGGCTCAGGTTCTGGGATGGGCTCTGGTTCTGGTTCTGGCTCGGGCTCGGGTTCGGAGACCTGTTTGCTGATGTCCGTCAAGTCCTCGACGTGAACATCCTCCTCACTCACCGGCGAAAGCTCCACAACCTCACTCACCGGCAAATCCTCGAACTCATGCCCGCTCTGTACAACAGGAATTATCACCGCGATAACCTTCGTGTTCTTCCCATCGCCCGCCGCGTCGCGTATAGCCTTCACGACTTCGTTGTACAGCCACGAATGCCGTGTGTCCTTCTGCGGAATCACCTCGATGATCTCAGGCTCTTGCGCCTCTGCCTCTGGTTCTGGTTCTGGAGCAGGAGCTGGTGCTGGCTCGGGCTCGGGTTCAGGAGCGGGTGCTGGTGCTGGTTCTGGCTCTGAAGCAGGTGCTGATGTCCCCAAGAACCTGTCGGCAGAAAAATTCCCCTCCGCAGGCTTGCGCTTCGGAAGTCTGGGCTCAGGACGGTATGGTGTCGGGTCAAACCCGTTGTCCCTAAGCCACTCCGTCTCCTGCTGCTCAATAACTGAACGTATATTCTCCAGTGCTATTCGTCTTACACTCATTAGTCCTCACCTGCCGCGCCCTTCCACACTTCGTGAATATCCGTCTCGCCGTCGTTCATCCGATCCACTGCCTGAATTATCTTCTGGTACAGGCTCTCGTAAGGCTGGCGGCTTCGTGCCGTCAACCCCATCGACCAGATACGCCCGCTCGTGATGTTGTAGGGTATGCTCTTGTGCAGCGGAATGTCCTCCGCGACCGGGTAACCGCCGTCCTGTACGATCTGGTTGGCAACCTTCGCCATCGCTGAACCGTCAAAACCGAGCTTCACCAGAGGCAGCTGGGAACGCGACTTGCCGAATCTCTTCTCGGCTATTGCGGACAGCATCCCAAGAGGAGTCAGCGAGAAATAATCCGGCCTCACAGGAATCACGGTAACATCAGCGAAATCTATCGCGTGCAACGAAGTATCATCAAGGCTGGGCGGGCAGTCTATCACTATCCATTCTTCGGGAGCGTCCGCATCACTGTCCTCGAGGGTGTTCTTTGTGCGGAAGTGATCCCGGAAGCTGCTGTTCTTCAGGAAGTCAAACGCCGTAGTAAAATTCCCAGAAGGGTCAAGGTCTATCGCAAGCACTCTGTTGTGCCGCACTAAGGCCACCTGCGCCAATATTACCGCTATGGTCGTCTTCCCTACACCGCCTTTGCGGTTGAACACTGCCACTGCAATTTTGGACATCGTTATTATCACCTGTATGTATAGTTATTCTGATTTTGCCATTATGATAATTGATATTAGCACAACTGCAACCCCGATAAAGTTTGCAGTCCCGATTCTCTCGCCGTACACCATCGTTCCGAGCAGAACCGCCGTAACTGGTTCTATCGAGGCAATGACCGGCACTCTGCTTGTGTCGTCAACTTTCTTCAAGCCGATATAATACACCAGATACGCAATTGCTGTAGGTATCAGCGCGTACAGGAACGCCAGCCCGACAATTCCCCCACTTGCCGACAGTTCCGGCCGAAGGAACGCGAACAGGAACAACGCACCGGCAAGATTGCTGTACATGCTCACAATGTCAGGCTCTGTACGTTCGCCAGCCATGCGCCCGAAGATTGCCGCCATTCCGTAGCCGAATCCTGAGCCCAAACCCATAATCACGCCCCAAACGTTCACGCCCGAACCCGAGAAGTCCCCGCCCGTTACGGTGAGGATACAGCCGATTATGTTCACGAGGAGGGCACAGACCTTCACGCGCGAAAATCTCTCGCGGAAGAATATCCGTGAGGCAATCGCTGTGAAGACCGGCGCAGTGTACATCAGGACGCAGGCTATGCCCATGCCGTTGATGCGGATTGATTCCGTGTAAAAGATGTTGAACGCTCCCTGTGAGACGAGGCCTAGAAGCACGCACGAGATAAGAGCTTTTCTGTCGGTCAGGATTATTCCTCTGCCGTGCCTGAAGAGCGAAACCGCCAGCATTATCACGAACGCAAAAGAGATTCTCAGCACGCAGATAAGTGCGGGTGAAGCACCGAGAGACGACAAGCCCTTAACGAACAGGCCGATAGTCCCCCAAAGTACTCCGGCAATGAAGATGAGAAGCATCGTTAAGCGTTCCTGCCCTTGTAGTTCCTTACGGCAAGGATGAACTTCATGCACTTGCGGTAGTCCTTGAGCCTGCTGGACTCGACTCCTGTGCTCACGTCGAGCGCGAAAGGCTGGGGAGAAAGGTCAAGTGCCTGCTGTATGTTGTCGGGGGTAAGTCCGCCCTTGAGGAAGTAGGCGCGTCTCTTCGACGAACCGATGAATGACCAGTCGAACGTGTGTCCGCCGCCCTCTCCGCCGTCAAGCATGACGTAATCCGCCGTAGTGTACATCGCACGTTCAGCGTCCATCGCAGTATTGACCTTGAAGGAACGTATTATCGGGCATCTGGTGTATTCACGGAGCGCGGCTATGTATTCGCCGGTCTCAGCACCCCTGAGCTGTATCATGTCCAGCCCGGCAGTCTCTACAGCAAGTGCTACCTGTTCCAGCTTGGCGTTCTCGAAGACACCGACAGCCTTGATGCTCCTCTTCAGCTTCGCGCGAAGATACCCGGCATGTTCGGGGGCAATGAACCTCTTGCTCTTGGATGCAAAGACAAACCCGACGTAATCGGGATTAAGTTCGTTCATGATTCCTATTTCGACATCGTGGGATATTCCGCAGATTTTCACTTTCGCCATTAATGCCTCTCCTGTGCATAATAAAAGCAGAGCCCGTTGATTCACAAGCCCTGCTGAAATTATATCAGGTATTTGCCTTATTCTTTCACCAGCTGAACCTCAGGCTCGCGCGGAAGTCCGAACAGCGGAATAAACCTGTCAAGCCCGGTGAGTGTCAGCAGAAGCATCGATAGCACCGCTATCCACGCAAGGTAGTTGTGCATGATGATGTCCCCTATGCTGATTGCTCCCTCAGCCATCGGGTAGACCGCGTAGATTATTCCAGCGAAGAACGCAAGGTACACGTGCCACGGGATTAACTGCGAGCCGAAGACTCCCATTGCGTCGGCAAAAGTTGCGTTGCGGAGTGCGAGCTTGTACATTGCCTTAGGGTCTCCCTTGACGTTGCGTTCAGTGAGGTCCTTGATGATGGGGCTGATGGTAACTATCTGCGCCATCTCGTCAGCAAGAGCCGCGTTGCCCACGAGGCAAAGCAGTCCGTTCGCGAACATTAACTGTTTCACGCTGTGCGCGCAGCTCATTACGACTTTGGCGATAGCTCCGAACGCGTCCATCCTGCGCATAACTCCGCCGAAGGCCGCAATCCACAGCATCATCACCACAACCCAGCTTCCTGCGTCCGCAAAGCTCGACTGCACCATCTCGAGGAATTTGCTCAGGCTCGTTACTGTCCCGGCGAAGTACCCGCAGACCAGCGAGCCCAGAATACCAGTGCTGAGGCACACGAGCGTGTTCACTCCGGCTCCGGCCAAGACCAAGACGGCAATCAGCGGAATGACCATGTAGTACGGTACTCCTGCCTTGACCTGGTTAAGCAGTGTAACCGCCGCAGGACGCTTCTCCTGCAGTGCATCCCACACCGACTGCGGAATCTGTGCAATGGCTTCGTTGGGATTGCCGACCGTGTCGGGAAGTCCCATGTTCACCGCCGCGTACCAGAACGCCGCCGCTCCCGCAAGAAGGCACAGGAACGACCACACTCCCTGATGCCTGACCCTGTCCGTAATCTGCACTCCCTGCAGAGACGAGCTCACGACCGTTGTATCAGAGATAAGTCCGATGTTGTCGCCGAAGCATGAACCGCCCGCGATTGCCGCAATCGTGAGAACGTTTGAGCCGCCTACGATGTGGTTCAGCCACAGGAAGATGGGTGCACATGCCGCGAAAGTTCCCCACGACGTGCCGGTCGCTATCGACAGGATGGAGGTTACTATCATCGCGGTCATGGCTACGTGCTTGGCGGTGAGGCCGAGAGACAACGCCATGTTGATGATTGACGCGGCTACTCCCGTTTCCATGAAACACGTCGCTACTGCGTAGGCAAGCTGCAGGATGAGGAAGACTAACACGATGTGCTTCATGCTCTCGACGGCGGAGTCCATGAGGTCATTGAAGCGTACGCGTGCGACGAGGATTCCGATTATCAGCGCGTAAATCAGCGTTATCGGAGCGGCAAGGAGAATGTCAAGCCCGAAGCCTACGCTGCCGTTCATCAGCAGACCGAGAACGATAACGGGGCTCAACTTCAGCAAAGCTATCATGATGAAAATTCACTCCCTGAAAAGATAGAAATTTCCGGCTATTGTACCAGAAAAACCGCCCTATGATGATGAACTCGAACTGCTGTTGTTGCTGCTAGAGTTGTTCATCATGCTCAGTATCGAGGCGATGGAGCTTGCCTGCTGAGAGAGCTTCGCGATGTTCTGTTCTGCGGCCGCGTACTGTTTGCGCAACGCTTCTTCCTGACGGTCAAGCCTGTCCTGATACTTCTCGAGGTACTCGTCAATAGAGGCTATGCGCGTGTCGAGGTCGTCTATCTGCCGTGAGAGCGTCCCCTTAGTCTCTCCGCTCGCAGAAGTGTTGATCATCGACTTCGTCCACGAGTCCATCTGGTTCGCGAACATGAGCATTAACTCCTGAACCTCGTCGGCATTGTCCTCGAGCGCGTCCATGAACTTGCTCTCGTCGAACTCTAGTTCTCCGCTCTTGCCGTAATCCGTTGACGTTGTAGCAAGCCCGACCTGGAACAAGCCCCTGTAGGTGTAGTTCACCTTGAGGGCATTCATTGCCGCAGTGCCGGACATCGTGATTGTCTCGTCGCCCGTTGAGGAGAGAACCAGCTTGTCGTTCTCGATGCTGGCCTTCAGGAGGGGGCTTTCTCTCTCGCGGCCGGTCTCGTCGTAGAAGTTGCTGTGCATCTCGGGATTGTCCTTGTCGTTAATCATGTCAACAACGTCCTGAAGCGTGTAGCTCGGCAGTATCGACAAATCCATGTACGTGCCCGCAATGCGAAGCCGTAACGTTGCGTCGTTAATCAGGCCGTTCGTCGCCATCGTGCCGTAAACTTCCTCGTTGCCCGTCCTCTGCGTGAATGCGAAGGTGAAGCTCTGAGCCATGAGGTCGCGCATCTGGCTCTTCGTCTGGCGCAGAAGCGAATTTCCGTGAAGGAGACCCCACCTCATCCTGAAGTCGTCGCTGTCGACTGTTGCCGCAGTGTCCTTGTCGACTTCTGATTCAGTCATGCGGGTGTTCATCCACTGCATCAGGCTATTGTAGTTATCAGTGAAGGTGTTGATGGCTTCTACTGCCTTTTCCGCGTCCTGGAAAATGTCAATGCTGACTGAGCCGACGTTCTTGAGGTGCAGAGTTACACCCTTAAGAAGTTCGTTGCCGTAGGCCTCGCCGATGTCGTTGCTGTCGCGCTCAATGTCAGTCTCGCCGTCAATTGACAGTATGGCGTTGTGTGCTTCCGTGATGTTCTCCTCGTCGCTCAGGCCGAGTGCCGCAAGAATCTTACCGTCGCTGTCGTCGGTGAGGGTAAAGGTGTTCTGCGTGTACTCGTACTCTACTGTTACTTCATCGCCGTATGAAGGCAGGTTGGTTCTGCTGGTCTGTGTCGGCACCATCCACCTGAAGTTGAAGACATCAGCGGTGCCGTCCTCGTAGAACTTCGTGCCCTTCGTGATGTCCACAGAGTACGTGCCTCTGATTCTCGCCCTTCCGTCGAAGCCGTCTGAGGCCGCGTCAGTGTCCCATTTTATGCTGAGGCCGTCGCCGTAAGACACGCTGAGGTTTCCGTCCGCCTTCGTCATGCCCAGCTTCTTCATGTCCAGAACATCAGTTGCGTTCCTCGTCGCTGTGTATGTTGCTTCTGAACCGTTCGCCGCCGTGAAGTTTATCGTGTACGTTGAGCCGGGCGTAGGGTAGAACCACTCGGAGAGAGCATCTTCACCAGTCCGCCACTCTATTGTTGCGCGGTCGTCCTCATCCTCGCCTAAGTCGTAATCTATCCCCTCAAAGAACGTCTTTGCGCCTTGAGTTATCGTTGTAGAGCCGAGCTCCATCTCTGACTTTGTGGGGTATGTCGCGCCGGAAGTTATCGTGAAGCCGTAGCTTCCTGCCGCGCGCGTCCCAGCGAATTTCTGCGTGCCGTTCTCGGGTGAAGTTACGTAGACGTTGTAGGAAGCGGCATTCGTGTTGTCCTGCGACTCCCAGAGTGAACGCGTTGTGATTGAGGCTGTTGTCCCGTCGCTGGTGAGGTTGTAGAGCGTGGTCTTGTTGTTCTTGACGACCTTGATGGTGTAAGTTCCGGCCGCAAGAGTGCTCCCGTCCTCCATCGCGAAACGTGCATTCCCGTCATTGTTTGCGTCTATCGTGAAGCCTGTTACCGCGTCGCCGTTGCTGTCAGTTACGGTTATTGACCTTGCTCCGTCGAAAGCAGTGGAGTAATTCGCCGCTCTTCCTCCGCCGGAAAGCCATCGTACAGAGCCGTTGTCGTCTATCGTGAAGTCTGACCCCATCAAGTACGTTTCTGACTCGTTAGCGTTTGTGATGCGCACCTCTGTAGCCGCTCTGAGCACGGCATTGATTGAGGCAACTGATGACGTGTCGGGGTTTATCGTGTCGGAAACAGAACGTGTTATCGTGGTGTTGATGACTTCACTGCCTTCTTTGCCCCTGCCGGTGTAGGTGAGAGTGAAGTTCGCTGAGGGGTGGTCTCCTCCGCCTATCCACTCGATGACAGCGTTGTGTTCTTCGCTGTCGGCATCTACGTTGTCGCCCTGAACTATCCTGTAGTCCGTGCCGTACTCGTATGTCTTGCCGCCGTCGGAAAGCGTGAAGGATGAAGCCAGCTTGCTGTCAATGTCTTCCTGAGAAGCAGTTGACTTTATGCTTCTGTCATTGAGAATCTGCTCCCAGCTCAGCATGTCTCCGCCGAAGTTCCCTGAGCCTTCATCCACATACAGGAAGAGGTTCTGAGTTGCGGGGGCGGGGCTGTAAGTTCCGTTCATCTCGAGCGCGCTGAATGCCTCGTACGTCAGCGTGTAGGTGCTTCCGCTTGCCGGGCGCGAAGACAGGTCATCAGCCAGCCAGTACAGAGTCCCGTCGCTGTTCAGAATGAAGTCCGTGTCGTATTCGTATGTTTTGCCTGTCGAATCGGTGATTACTAGGGTTGAGGGATTAGAGTAGACCGAGCCGAGCAGGGTGGTTACAGATTGTCCTGCGGTGTTTGACAGCGTCAGATTGCTGGCCGACGCTCCTGAGCCTCCATCATCGTTGTAGCTTATCTGGAACGTAACATCAGACGAGGGCTTTGCGGGTTTCGTGCGTATCCACTCTATTTTTCCGTCGTCGGTGATTGTGTAGTCCTCACCGTATTCGTACGTCTTAGAGCCGCTTGAGATTGACAGTATGTCTTCATCATCGTAATCATACGGGTCTACGGTTATCCCGGAAAGAATCGACGACAGGGACTTATCCTCATCAGATGAATGTACGGTTGCGGATTTCGTCTCTTTGAGCGTATACGACAGGCCGAACGTAAAGCTCTTTCCGTCCGACGGAGCTTTTTGCCAGCCCAGAGTGCTTATGCCTTTGTCGGCTGTGTAGGCGGTTACGATCTTGTTGGCGTTGGCGATTGTGTTTGTGTCGTTCAGCCATTCAACGTGGTAGCCAGAGCCCGAGTCCCTGACACGAAGGACGTAATCCCTGCCGTACTCGTAGCTTTTGCCGTCAGCGTCCGTCATTGTGAGCAGGGATGGATCGCTGGGGTCAATGTATGTGCGTATCACGTTGTCGCCGTCAAGGAGCGTCTTCGTCGTGAGGGTTGCGGTTGTGCCGTGCTCTGCCTTGTACGCTTTGGCGTAGTTCTCCGCGAGCTCCTCGAACTGTGCATCTGTGAGGTCGACAGGGTCAGCAGCTGTATTCCACGCAATGGACTTGTTGCCGCTGCCATCCGTCTCTATCGTGTACTCTTCGCCCTCAACGTAGGTCTTGCCTCCGCTGGTTATGATTATGTCGCTGATTGTGCCCGTATCTGTAATGCCGTTGTTCTCCGTAACACTATTGGTGAGAGAGAACGACGCAGAAGCAATGTCCGTTACCGGGTTAAGGACTTCACCGCTGAAAGTTTTTCCCGTCTTGTTCTGGTAGTCCTCAACGTATGAGTGTGTGTTGCCGTCGCTGTCGGTGTAAGTGTCGCTCGCATTGGAGAGGATGAGCGTACCGTCCGTGCTTTTACTAAAGACGTAATCCCTGCCGTAAACGTATTCAGTTCCGTCAATCGTAAGAGAAGGCTCGTAGCCGTCAGCAAAAGTTACGTACTGAATGCCTGTCGGAGAAGCATCGATGGCAGATGCACCCTCAAGAGCTGACATCTGGCTGAAGTTCATTGACGAGACAGTCGCTGCGTTCGTGTTGCCGGAAGCTGCGGAGAAACTTCCAGCCGTCAGAGAAGCCAGCTCCCTCTTATAGCTCACAGTGTACGAAGCAGGAGGCAAGTCCGTTTTTACGCCCGCAACGTCATAGGTCTCGTCAGTCTCTTTGCTGTACTTCACCGTGTACGTGCTGGGCTCTGCTGTGTCCGCCTCTTCCTCGTTCCACACAACGCGCCCGTTCTTCAGCGTGAAGTCCTCCCCGTAAGCGTAAGTGTTTCCGTCGGAGTCCGTAATCTTCACGCGCGAGCCCAGTGTCCCGCCGTCCGTTATCGTGAAGCCAGAAATCTGTGCCTCGCTGCTCCCGTAAGTCCCCGACGCTGAGTACACATCACCGGCGGCCATCGTGTACTTCACGTCCATACTCCCGCCGAGCTCGACTTCCGGGCCTGTGTCGCTCTGCTTCCAGCGTATCTGGTTGCCGTTGGCGATGACGTAGTCCGTTCCGCGAGTGTACACAGTTCCGTTGCTGCTGACGCTGAAGTTTCCCGAGCCGTCGTTGGCCAAGTTCTGCAGAGTGCTTACAGGACTGCCGGTGTAGCGTAAAGTCTCTGAAGCGGAAGTTACTCCGAGCCCCGTATTGTTGCTCCTGATGATTAGCCTGCTGTCCACAACTGAAGCTGTGAGGTTGACGGAATTATCGAGGGTGCTAATCGTGTTGTTGATGCGGGACTTCAAGGACTGCAGCGAGTCTGTGGATCTCACGTCAATACCTATCTTCTGGCCTCCGGCGTTGATGAATATCTTTCCGGGATTGGTTACTCCGCCGCTGGAGAGTGCAGAAGCTATCGTCGAGCCGGTTATCTGTTTTGTGCGGTTGGTCTGGGCTGTGGCTATCTGCTTCACTTCGAGGTCGTACACGTTGACCTGCGCGTCGGCGTTCACGGTTGCGGTGAGAATCTTCTTGTACGAGCCAGTTCCTTCCGTGCGCTCAATCTCTATGTCTTTGGCCTTGTAGGTTGACGGCAGCTTCAGCGTGGAGAGTGATGACTGTATCGACTGCACCATCACCTTCATTTCTTCGAACAGCGTCTTCTTGTTCTTGAGGTCGGTGCGCTTGGCTACCTGGACTTGTGCGGGCTTGGCGGCAGATGTAATTATCTCATCAATCATGCTCTCCCAGTCCATGCCGGAAACTACACCGTTAATGCTCATAGACGGCATAATGATTTAACCTCCTGTCATGAAATACTATCCTGTTCTCAGTATCGGTGAGGGGATTGACGCAGATTAGAGAGCGGAGAGTTCTTCAGCTGTCAGGCCTGTAATATCGTGAATAAACACGAAATCCATTCCTTTATCGAGCAACCGCCTTGCTGTGCTGAGCTGCATTCTGCGTTTCTCTTCCGCGCGTCCTTCTGCGCGTCCTTCTGCACGTCCTTCTGCACGCCCTTCTGCGCGTCCTTCCGCACGTCCCTTCGCAATGCTCTCATCAATGAGTTCCTGAGTGTCAAATCTAGCCTTCATATATTCCATCCTCCATGTTGTGCTCCGCTTTGCCCTCTCAAGCTCAGCGTCAAGATACTTAACGAACGGATCACCGCTCTTCGTGCCCATCACGAAATCAAGAAATGCTTTCAGTTCCGGGCTGGCCTCTCCGTTTCTGCCTTTAGCGTTCAGAAATACAGTAACTGCTCCGTCATTCAGTGCAAGACTCTTGTCCTCCGCGCAGTAGTTCCTGAAAGTATACACATACCTTCCTTCAGCGAACGGGTCAAACGTACAGATGAATATCACATACGCATCAGGAATCTCCCTGTACCTCTTCACGCTCGACTTATCCAGAATGTCGCTGCCTATAAGTGCGTGGTATGCCCTAGTCCGTCTCGGAATGTCCGGGTTGTTCGTGGTCTGTATCTCGATATTGTAGACTTTCCCGTTCTCGTCCTTAGCATAAACGTCTAAGCGTATGCCTCTCGATGTGATTGATTCCCGAAGAGGCTTCTGGATTTCCGCAAATTCTATCCTCCCGGATGCCGCTTCAGGAAGAATAATCTTCAGCAGTCCTCTGCACGCCTTCTTGCTCTTCATGACCTTGCCGAACATGAAATCATTAGCCAGCGTAAGATTCTCCCATTGTTCTTCGGGAGGCAGAACCAACGCTTCAAGTTCGGCATCCGTAACCTTCCTGCGCGCCAAACTACAGCACCTGCCCGCGTATCAGATCATCAAGGCTCTGGCGTTCAACAACAACACGTGCTTTCCCGTCCTCGACGAACACGACAGCCGGGCGCGGAAGGCAGTTGTAGCTGCTCGACATGCTGAAGGTGTAAGCCCCTGTGTTGTACAGCGCGATAATGTCTCCGGCCTCGAGGTAGGGCAGCTTCGCGTCCTCAATCAGAACGTCGCCGGACTCGCAGCATTTTCCCACGACCGAAACGTGAGTCCCGCCGTCCCTGTCGTAGGGCTGTGCGTCAGGCTCGGAGACCTTCACCGCCTCGTACTCCGCCTGATACAGCGCAACTCTCGGGTTGTCGGACATTCCGCCGTTCACTGCAATGTACGTTACGTGCGGAAGCTCCTTGATGTTCTCGACGGTGTAGAGCGTTATTCCCGCCTCAGAGACTATCCACCTGCCGGGCTCAATGATCACGCGCGGCATCTCGAGGCCGAGACGTTCACACCCTTCACTTAGAGCCTTCATCATCGGTTCTGTGTAGAACTCCGAATGCACCGACGGCACGCGCGGGCTGATTACTGTCCCGAAGCCTCCGCCCATGTTCAGCTCACGGACTGTGAAACCAAGCGAGTTTTTCAGTGTCTTCATGAGCTCGAGAATCTTGCCGATTGCCTTAACATAATCATTTGTGTCGAAGAGCTGAGAGCCTACGTGAAAGTGCAGCCCCCTAAGTTCGAGGTGTTTGCAGCTGAGCGCGTAGGTTATTGCGTCGGGGAGCATCGAGCCTTCATTCGGGAAGCCGAACTTGCTGCCGGTCTGCCCTGTCGCAATGTATGCATGAGTGTGTGCGTCAACTCCCGGTGCAACGCGTATAAATACCTTCTGGCGTTTTCCTTCTTCAGCCGCAAAATGTTCTATCGTTCTCAGTTCGTCGGGATGGTCAACGATTATCCTGCCGACTCCCGAGCGCACGGCGTACGCAATCTCTTCACGGCTCTTCGCGTTGCCGTTGAACTCTATCCATTCGGGAGGGAAGCCAGCACTTAATGCCGTGTACAGTTCTCCCATCGACACGACATCAAGACCCAGCCCCTCCTCCTGAATCACCTTGCAGACTGCACGCGTCATAAATGCTTTTGCCGCGTAACGTACCCTCGTATCCTCCCAGCGGTCGAGGAAGGTTGTACGCAGCTCCCTGCACCGTGCACGAATTATCCCCGTGTCGAAAACGTACAGCGGAGTCCCGAACCTTTCAGCGAGTTCCATGCAGCCAACGCCACCCCAGACAAGCCCCATTCTTCACAAACACTCCTTAATTGTCATGATATGATTTAGCGGTAAGATTATAGAGAAAATTTTTCGCAAAGGGTATCTATCAATTATGCTAAGCCTCTCTCAATGGGAACAGGATATATTTTCGCGTGCTCAGTCTCTCCCGGAACTGACAGTAATTTTTCCGTCAAGGGAGATATTCTTCTCGCCGACTCTTCTTGCCCGCCTTCACCTCTCCGAATCCGCAAGCCCCAAGACCCTCGACCAGTGGTACGAGCTGTGCAGTCCCGAAGACCACGCCGCAATCTCCCAGCTCGAACGCGCAATCTCAGGCCGCGAGAACTTTTTGTTCATCACGCGCAAACTCTATTGCGGGGACGGTGTCTTCAGGTCATTCAGGCTTGAAGCATTCATCATCAGGGACAGCAGAGGCCATCCCGTAAAGATGTTCGGGCGTGAAGTTCCGTCGCTGTCGGCGTGGCTTGAGGAGGCGGAGGACGGCGACACGATAGAGTACGGTGCTCATGTTCTGGAGGCTGTAGAGATCGGCGGCGTGAAAGTGCTGCGGGATCGCGGAGAGATTGAGGACATGCAGGACGAGAACCTGAGGCTACGGCGTGAGATTCAGAAACGTATATTCTCGCCTCTTCCGTCGTCAGTAACAGAGTACGAGGATTCGGGAAGTGATACCTTCCTGCGCAACACCCTCGAGGAGAACATCAGCCTTGCGTTGAACGTTCTGACGGGCAACAGCTACCTTAAGGCGTTAAAGCAGTCTCTCTCTGAACCGTCATTGACCGTCGGAATCTGCGGGCTTACAGGGAGCGGCAAGACATCATTAATGAACGCACTCTTAGGCGAAAAGCTGGTCTCTGAGGGGGCGCGGAACTCTCCGGGAATCCCGATACTCTGCCGCGAAGGTGAAACACGGAGCGCGACCGTGCATTATCAGGACGGCAGGACAGAGTCAGTGAGAGGCCGGAAACTCACGCGGTCATTCATGAAGAAGCTGCTCTCACTGCCCGGCGTTGTCAGGATAGAGGTTGTGATGCCCGGTGCACTTATCCCGCGCGGAGTATGCTTCATCGACACTCCGGGCTACGACTCGCTTGCTGGTTCGGGAGAAGCTGTGCTGAGGAACATTCTACCTGAACTCGACATGATAATTTACGTTACGCCGATACGTTCGGGGCTTAAGGGCTCTGACCGCGAATACATACACTTACTGATGAACGCAAACGGCAGGATGATTTTCGTGCTCTCACAGACTGACCTAGAGAGCGGAGACACTGAGGCCGGACGGATGGTCAGGAGCGCGGAGGCCAAGATTGCGGGAACTATTGAGGCGGTGCGCGCTGAACTGCTGAAGTTGTGCGGAAAAGATTTCGACATTGTGCCCGTTTCATCACGCAACGCCCTCGATAAGTTCTACGACAGAAATTCGCCCCTATGGGCCTCGTCGAACATTGATGGAGTCATCGAGTGCTTGCCGTCCTCTCCCGCTGAACGTGCGCTGGTTTTCCGTGCCGAACGTACCTTGAAGCTGCTGGATACCGCACTGGCCGGAAAAACTCTGAAGGGGTCTCCGCGCTGGAGGCTGCAGGAATACGCGGGCAACCTGCGCAAGCTGCTTCTTGGCCGCGAAGAGAGAGAGGAAGTGCACTCGTTCTCCCTGAGCGTCCGGCAGTCTCAGGAGGGCGGCAAAAACATCCTCTCTTCCCTCATAACTTCCCTGCGCGAACATGATTTCAGAAACCGCTTCTTCTCCCTTCCGGCATTCAGGCATGAACGCAACGTTATCCTTCTCAGTGCGGACAGAAGCCAGAGCCTCAGACTGTTAGCACGTCTTGCGCACAACCTTGCTTTTGAGGCATTGCCTGAAGGCAGCGTGAGTTCCCGTGAATGGCTGTGCTCGGGGCATAACGTACCGTTTGAGTGCATAAGCCTTCCCGTGATTCAGAGCGGAGAGACGTTCCTTGTTGCGCCGTCGGACTCCGAGATGCGCGGGAATGTGAACTGGCACAGCCTCATGAAGAGATTTACCCCAGTCGTGAGCGTTGACTTGGCGCGGATAGATTCGGGGCTGTCGGACTTGTCGCGGTCTCCGTACCTTACCGGCCTTGCGCTGAATGACTGGGTGCTGGCTTTCGGGAATGCGGGGCTGTTTGCGGCACGGCAGAAAGAGCTGGTGTCGCAGGTTCCGGCGCGCGTGAAGGAGTTTGTTGACGCTAGCGGCCTGAAGAGTCCCGGGTGGTTTATCTTCGAGAACTACAGGATATTCTGATATAATTTCCGTAGAAAGGAGCTTGATTTTCTTGACAAAGCCATATAATGATGATATAAGAGCAACGAGCAACGAGCAACGAGCAACGAGCAACG